>PKWD01000300.1 GCA_003131945.1 Acidimicrobiaceae bacterium | reverse complement strand
CAGCTCTGTTTAGATGCGTGCCCGGAGCGGCCGCACTGGCCCCGACCGAACGCCGAACTTTCGCAGTCCCGGCCTTACCCAATGGGCGTGGGTGACGAGGTCGGGGGGTTGCCGACGACATCGATACAGGCGTCGCTCTGGCCGATCCGAACGGGATTCAACTGTCGGTCACAAGAAGCCGATACTCCCTTAGCGGCGCTACCTGCTGGGTGGCTGGCACGCGGCCAGAACCATCAGGTTGGGACGGCGATAATGACGAACAGCGACAAACGCGTCGGAGACACAGCGGACGACAGGTGGCACGGTCGTCCTGCCCTGTCCGCGTTGCTCGGGGTGGCGATCTTCGCCACACCCATCGCTCTGTCCATCTTCGCGGCGACGATCACCGCCCATATCCTGCCCCGGCCCCACCAAACGGTCGAGTGGGTGGGGTGGTGGGTGATGGTCCTCGGGGTTCCCACTCTGGTGCTCGTGGCGACCGACCGGGTTACCCGGAGGGCGCTGCCACTGGCCGCGTTGCTCAAGATGACCATGGTCTTCCCCGACCGAGCACCCAAGCGCATGGCCGTGGCTCGCAAATCGGGGAGCACCCGGAATCTGGCGAGGCGTGTGGAAGAGGCCCGCACACATGGGATCGAAGATGAACCGGTCCTGGCCGCTCAGAAGATCCTGGCCCTGGCGGGGGCCCTCAATGCCCACGATCGTCTCACCCGGGGTCACGGCGAACGGGTGCGGGCGTTCACCGATCTCATCGCCGACGAGCTTGACCTGCCCGGCGAGGACCGAGACCGCCTGCGTTGGTCCGCCCTCCTCCATGACATCGGCAAGCTGGCCGTGCACCCCGACATATTGAATAAGCCCGGCAAGCTCAACGACGAGGAGTGGGCGGTCATCAAGAAGCACCCTCTCGAAGGGGCCAAGCTGACGGCGCCATTAGCGGGCTGGCTCGGGCCGTGGGCCAACACCATCGCCGAACACCATGAGAAGTACGACGGCACCGGTTATCCCTATGGGCTAAAGGGCGAGGAGATCTCGCTCGGCGGTCGGATCGTGGCTGTGGCCGACAGCTACGACGTCATGACGGCGATCCGCACCTATCAGCGGCCGGTGAGCGCTGAGGCGGCCCGGGTCGAACTCGCCGCCTGCGCCGGCTCACAATTCGATCCCAAAGTCGTACGCGCCTTTCTTGATGTCTCCATCGGGCGTATCCGGCCGGTAGCCGGGCCGTTGGCGTGGCTCGGTTCTCTCCCCTTCGTGGGCAACTTCCCCCAGATTGGACAGGCGGTGGCGACGATCGGACGGGCCGCGGCAGCGACCGTCACCGTGGCGGGCGCGGTCACGGCGGGAGCGCTGCACGCGGCTGCCGGAACCAACGGACACCAACCCAACCGGTTGGCCGTCGGATCGGGGTCAGACACAGGGGGCATCGGTTCACCCGCTGGGCGGAGATCCCAACCGGGGAGGGCCGGATCGCCGGTTGGAAGTTCGATTCAGAAGACAGGATCACCCAGCTCTACGACCTCGACGCGGCCAGGTGCCAAGGGTCCGGGATCGCCCGGAGCTGGCAGTCCTGACTCCGGCGTTCCGGCCACCACCCATCCTGTCTCTGGCGTTCCGGCCACCACGCATCCTGTCTCTGGCGGTTCGACGACCACGACCAACGCCGGCTCGCCCCAGCCGACGACGACAACAACGAGGCCGGCGCAACTGACAGGATCTCTGATGATCCGCAACGGCAGTGGCCAAGCGGGACGGTCCGATCAGGGCGACCAGATCATCGTGACCTTCTCTCCAGCTCCATCTCCGAGCGCCTTGTGCGGCGCCTGGAGTTCAACGTCATCTCCCGATCTCATCGACCCCAGCGTGGTCGTGCAAGGAACCCAGCCGTCGTCGGGGGACGATACCGTCAACGTGACCGACTCGGCTGACTGCAGCGGAGGGTTCCACTTTGGGACTATCGACCTGGGGCAAAGGGGCTACTTCGCCGGTACTGCGACTTTCGGTGGCCTCATCACCGGCGGTGGACCTCACTGCAACCCTGGGCAGACCGCCGCGTGCAGCCGAATCCACTGGAACGGTCAAAACACTCTGACAATCACCCTGGGATTGGAAAGCAGCGGTCAACCCACTCAGTTGGCACCGAGTGTCGCCGTCTTCACGCCCGACCCTGCACTTGGTCTGACAGGAACGATCCGCAGTGTGAACGAAGAGCAATTTTAGTGTCTTCGGCCTCCTGGGCGCCCATTTCCGCAAAAAGCGACTGTTCGGTTCCGCATCTTCAGGTCGTACGTCACTACGTGACATGGACGTGATCGGACCAAGACTATTGCCGGGTCCAGGGTGTCCAAGCGGGGTCCGGGCAGAGCTGAGGATGGGTGGTCGATATCACCCGGTCCAGGGTGGGCGGAGAAGAGGGACACATCACCCGTCACGGCCGAGTTGCATGAGGGCTAACGGACTCGCCGCCTGACATAACCCACGCGCAAACCACGCGACGACGGCGATCCCGAGCGGGTCGGCCTCAGGCCGGGCCACGACTCCGGCGCAACCCGCGTGGCGCAGATGGATACACAGACGGCTCGGGATCCCCGAATATGAGTGGGTCAGGTCTGGGCGATCTGATCACGGGCGAGGGACTCCGCCTCTGCCATATCGATTGCGTGATTGTCTTGCGGTGCAATGAGCACGAGATACCCTAAATACTGATCCTGCCTCCAGAAGATGCTGTATACGTTACCGATGCCAGTGTGGCGTTGATTCTCGATCGCAGCGTTTCCAATACCCGGAACGTACGAATCACCTGCTTGCAGGAAGGGGCGTCTAAGAGAATCGAACAGATGGCTTGCTTTGGTCTCGCTTGGAGACTGCGAACCGACCGACTCAACTGCTGCCTCACCTTTCTTGCCGATAATGAACGGAAACTTCCCATTCTCAGAAAAGCTGCTGGAATGTGTGCTGCATCCCGGGAAACCGGCCGTGAGTACCTCAGACAGCATCCTCCCCTTATCACCCTGGACCGGTAAGAGATTGAGATTCGTCGGGAGGTCCACCTTCGTCAGAACGCCTGGCGGTGTGTTCGTGTTTCCGCATCCGCTCAAGATGCTGACTGCTACGAGCGTCACGATCGCCCCATGAAAGCCACTTCGCACAGAAGAACGCTAGGGCAGTTGGGGTATTAACGAGAAAGTGGCGACCGTTCGATGGGAACGGTATGACACCGATTCCGGTGCGTACGGTAACCTCGAGTGCGCCTCGGGCTGTGCCCAGAACAACGGTCCGGAAGCTCGGTATCGGCACGTCCGGACAGTCGGTCGTGGGTCCTGAATCCCATTTGAGGTTGGCCGATTCTTAGTTACGCCCATTCCGTTGTTACGGCAACAGAGATTACGGGGCCGGAGCTGCTTGGAACATACTGGGCAGTGAACTGATTCATACTCGTACTCGGGTAGGCCGTATAGCCCGCCGTGCACCCATAGTTGAATTCCACCCCATCGACTTCCGATCCAGTCCCGTAGATGAGGCCACAGTCTTGGCCGTTGGCCAGCACCATCGCCCAAGGAAAGCTTGGCTTGGGCGTCGGCGTTCCCCAGGAACTTTGGGCAAGTGGTTGCACAAGATCGATGACAGTTACACCAGACCACGGGCTTGACGCACAAGCGACCTGCGTGACGTTGGTCTCTCCGGGAGGGGCGAAACATGGGTAGTAAAACGCACCTCCACTAGGCAGCTGGCATTCCCAGGCATACCGATTTTCGCCGTCGAACACTGATGCGCCATCGCAACCAGTGCCAGCCAGATGCTCCTTGACCTCAACGCCAGAAGACAAAGTTCCTGCGGCGGTCCACGGATTGTATGTCTGGATTTCGGTCTGGGAAGGAGGCGTTGTAGACGTCCCTGGACTTGTAGTGCTGGACGCCGGATGTATGGTCGTCGTCGATGTTTGCGTCGTCGCCGACGACCGGCGTGCGGCGGGAGAACTCCCGCCGCAGCCTGTCATTAGGACGGCAAGGGCCAGCCACCCGGTGCCTATCGCTACGAGTTTTCGCACAGTCCAGATTGTCCCCCATCGGCGGTGGCTAGGACGAGTGGTCGATCCAGGCGGGATTGCCGGGACCAGGATGCCCTGACTGAGCGCTCCACCGGGTTGGTACGGCAGTCGGTATCACCCGTGTTGGTATGGGCAACGAAAGGTGACAAACGATCACTTCCTCGCCCCCCGACAGACTGTCCAAGGCGACCTCAGGCCATCCGACGCCACGGTGACCGGGCGCAATGTCGCCACGACCCCAGTGCGGGATTGCCGGGAGTCGGGCGGCGCGACCAGAGGACCCGGCCGACGCAGCCATCCGGAAATCCTCCGGCCGGATGATATGGGCGGCCGGCCGCCGGGCAGGGCCGAGCAACACGGCACTTATGCGCTGTGGAAATCAGTGCCGACTCATTACCCTGGGGGAGCGAAGAACTCAAGAGCGATGTTGTCTGGGTCACGGAACGACAAGCCAGATCCATAAGGCGCATCGACGATTCCGCCGTTAGCGACACCAAGCTTGTTCAGGTGGCTCTCCCATTCTTCAATCTCAGACCGGTTGGCGCACGCGAAGGCCAGATGGTCCAAGCCTAGGCGACGCTCGTCGAACGGCTCAGTGCTCTTGAGGTCGGGGAATTGGTGGAGACCGACGAGCGTCCCCCCCATGAGCCAGACTACGTGGTGGAAGAGACCGGTGTCTTCGTCGATGACCGGATCGGAGCCGAACAGCTGCTGGTACCAAGGTCGGCTGCGGTCGAGATCGCTGACAGTCAGCGCCACGTGGGTGATCGCAGGAAACTCAGGCATCACGGCCTCCGTTGGTGAGATGTGCCGGGAGAATAGCCGCGTTGATTCTCGCTGGCCTCGGCGGGCGCCCAGATGTTCGGACCCGAGCAGGATCTCTCATCGGGATCGATACTGCTCGGGTCGACGCATGATCCTACCGTTCGCCTTCTCTGGCTAGGTTGTGATCAGGTGGCTGGCGCGATCCCAGTCCGGTGTGCAGCCCTCGCACGCTCCGCGACGATGGCGATCGTGGCGGCGAGTGCAGCCACAACGGCGACGATCACGGTGAGCTGCCATCCGGGCATGCCGTTCGCGACGACCGTGTGGGTGAGGGTGAGACCCGGACCCGTCGGAGTGACGCCCGGCGATCCGCCGGGGGTTGGGACCCTCATGGCGAACGCCGCCGGCGCCGAAACAGCAAGTCCCAGCATGGCGCAGGCGAAGGCAGCCAGGAAGCGGGCCAGATGGGGGATGCGGCGAATGTGGTTCATAACGGTCTCCCTTGCTCGTGTGGTGTCCCTTCAATCGCCAGTATGAGCAGGTCCGCGTCGGATCCGGTATCCGACGTTTTACGGATAGCCAGGTTGCCCCACCAGGCGTAACGTGGGCTCGTAACGGGAGAAGGACCACCGATGAGGGCTCCGCTGACGGCAAGTGATCAGGACCTGCGCACTCTGGCGGGGATCGTTTCTGACGAGCGATCCGACCTCCCCGCCCAGGGATTGCCGTTCTCGCTATTGAGCGAGCTGAAGGAGCAGATCCCTTGTGATTTCTTGCTGTGCGAGGGCTACGACACCCCCCTGAAGCGATACTGGTTCCATCAGGAGATCCCCCGGGACGACGACGAGGGGGGGTCGGGCGAGGGCGAGTACGACCAGGTGGCGTGGGAGCACTACTGGAACTGCCAGTTCTGCAGCTACCCCGATCGCACCAAGGATCTTCGCAGCGTCGTGAAGGTCTCTGACTTCTACTCAGTCCGACAGTGGCATTCCANNATTCCACGGGCATATATCGTGACCTGGCGCGGCCGCAGGGACTCGAGAATTGGCTTCAGCTGTGTTTGTCCGAGCCGCCAGGGCCCGATGCCGGGCCAGGGCGGAGCGTTCGGCTTTTCTTTCTCCGCGAACCCGGCCCTGACTTCTCCGAGCGCGACCGAGCGCTCCTCACGTTGTTGCGCCCCCATCTCCAGCAGGCGTATCACGATGCTGAGCGTCGGCGCAGCCCTGTGCCCGAACTCACGCCCCGGCAGTGGGACCTGTTGTACCTGATCGCTCGCGGCCGCACCAACATCCAGATCGCCCGCCAGCTTGGGCTGTCCGAGGGGACCGTGCGGACGCATCTGGAGAACATTTACAGCCGGCTGCAGGTTTCCAACCGCACGGCCGCCGTCGTCCGCGCATTCCCTGACCGCGTCGCCTAACGAGGGCGTCCAGTTCGGTCATCCCATTGAAGTGGAAGCGCCCGACACGCGGGAGCGGCCGGGCCATACAGATATACACGACCGCCAGGTGGCTCATATTTCCATACATGCTCGCGAGCGCCCTGAGGACCGATCTGGGCGTCTTCACTCGATATTCTCGGCGGTCTCCACTGCATCGAATTGTCCACACGCTGCGGCTGTTTGGCGCTCAACCTCCGCATTGAGCTCGCCGCCGGCGAGCACCGCCAAACCAGTCAGATATAACCAGAAGATGAGGATGGCGACTCCGGCAAAGGCGCCGTAGGTCTTCCCGTATGAACCAAACCTTGTCACATAGAACGAGAAGGCGAGTGAGGCCAAGAGAAATACCACGGTCGCAAGGACTCCGCCGATGCTCACCCATTGAATTCTGGGCGTCTGTCTGTTCGGGCCCGCGTAGTAGAAGATAGAGAAGAGTCCAGAAATGGCGACGAAGGTTGCCGCCCACCTCACTATCGTCCATATCACGAGGAATGTGGTCCCGTGTATAGGCACATGGCCCTCAATGCCGGCACCTATCGGCGCACCGAGCACGGCTAGTGCAGCCCCGGCGCCGCCGAGAACGAGGGTGGCGGCCATGAGCGGGATGGCGCGCACCCGGCGAGCGAGGAACTTGCGATCGACAGGCACATCATAGGCAACGTCGAGGGCCTGTTGAAGGGCAGACATTCCACCCGAAGCACTCCAAATCGCCACTACAAGCCCGATGACGACAGCACCCACCGAGCCTGATTCCTTAGTCGTCGCCGCCGTCACGGCGCCGCGGAAGACTCCCGCAAGTCCCAACGGGAGCGCCTTCTCGATAGCGTGAGTAAGGGTTGTCACTCCGTGGGCATCAATACGCACGAGGGAGAGGGAGCCGAGGATGGCGATGATCGCAGGGAAAATCGCCAAGAACCAGTGATAGGCGAGACTTCCAGCTGACATCGAGACGCGGTGGCGGACAAGCTGCTCGGCCGTGCGCTTAGTCGTCGCTCGCCAGTTAGCCGTGCCCATCAACGCGGGACTCGGACCGGCGGAGCGTTCCTCCTGCGGTTGGACGGCCGTGTCGCCTGCTGGCAATGCATCGCTCTCGGTCATCGAAGCACTGGCGATGGCACGATCTCCATTCTCCATACCGGTGGATCCCACCAATTCTCTGTCTGAAGTCACTCAGAAGTGTCCCAGACCACCGGTTATGAGACGGCGGCCGGACTCCGTTATCGACTCACTGGCGTTCATCGTGCAAGACGGACAAGCAGGGCCAGGCTGGTGCCACGAGAGAAGATCAGCTGGCGTCCGGATCGGCGACTGTGACCATCATCAACGGCGGGCCAGTCGGCGGCCGCTCTCCGTGTCGATCGGCGTGTAGTTCATCTCGAAGTGGTGATACAGGGTGGACTCGTCGGCCTGCGATAGCTCCTCGCCATGCATTTCGATGTCGGGTGCAGACCGGACCTGTTCCTTGGTCACCGCGACCCGCAGGTCATCGGGACCGATCTGGATATCGTCCAGGGGGACGAAGGTCAAGTGACGATCTATAAAGCCTTCCTTGACGGTGCCAAACTGCGGCTCGTCCGTCTCGACGTCGACATAGACATCCTGGAGCTTGCCAATCTTCTCCCCGTTGCGATCAATCAACGTCTTGCCGTGCCATTCTGCGACATTCCACTTGGCCTGGTCCTGGTCTTCAGTCATCTCGTCCTCCCCGTCTCTCCAACAATTACGTCATTCCGTATATAGGGCTCCGTGCGCCTTTTACCCCGCACCTTCCAAGATCATGCCCCTCTGGCGTTGGCGGCGCTACCGGTGGTCTCGACGATCCGGCAGAGCCCGGCCCCGGTCTCTGGTGTTCAGGGTCAGATCACCGAACCTGCCGGGAGATCCGTAAAGGAAGCCACTACAAGTTGCTGTAACCGAACGCCTCAGGGATGGAGTCAAATGTGGTTGTAGAACTCCACACACCAGCGCCACTCACTCTTGTCATCGGCGTTCCACCATGTCTGGAGAATGCCCGCCTCGCCGCCGGGAAGGATGACGAGCCGTCCGAGATCTGCCTCCGTCGGCCATCCATCCTCCAGGGTGATCTCTCGATCCTTGCGCACAAGGAAGGACATGGGACCCCCCTCGTGCCGCTCCAGGTTTTCGCCGACGGCGAGAATCTGGCCGTCTTCGCCCCTGACGGTCACGTCTAGGCGCGGGGGCGCGGCATGTACCAGCAGTCGATCACCTGCGACCTTGGCAGCCACCCGGCTCCGGGCGAAGGACACTCCGGTGGCTCCCGCATCGGGAAACCACAGATCCCAGATCTCGCTCATTGGCTGACCGCGCTCCCACTCACTCTGGCTTCCCGATGAAGAGGGACTTAGCCGACTACTTCCGGTGAAGCGCGTCCTTGGCCTTGTCGATTACATCTTCGCCTCTGTTCTCGGCCCCGAGACGTGAGCACAGTCTCCGTTGTTCGAGCGCGTAACGGAACACTCCCCACGCACCCAGAACGCCATCGCGTTACCGATCGGACAGGGCCCGTGTGCCGAGACGACATGGCCCAATCGAGTGTCGCCTTTTGCTCACTTCTTGAAGGCGTCCTTGAGCTTCTCGCCGGCCTGCTTGAGGTTGCCCTTCATTTGGTCCGACTTGCCCTTGGCCTGGAGCTTGTCGTTGCCGGTGGCCTTGCCGGCCGCTTCCTTAACCTTGCCCTTCGCCCGTTGGGCGCTGTTCTTTGCCTTATCAGTTGTCGCCATGGCTGGGTCCTCGCTTTGGGATGGAAAGAGGCGCAAGCCTCCTGTGGTCAGAATCGAATGGAGCGGATGATGTGGGCACGATCAAGCCAAAATGATCGTCTCTTGGATTGTCAATTGTCAGCCGTGATGGGCGGCGAGGGCTTCTTTGGCGCTCGACACGGCATTGCTGCTGGCCTTCTTCACCTTGTCTGTTGCATCTGACTCTTTGACCCGCTCGGCCACGCTTCGGACGTGGTCTGGGACATCGGCGTCATGGATCCACTCGCCTGCCTTGTCACTGACCGACTGCAACCACTGTCCGGCGTCAGGAGCATGCTCCCGGACCTCATCTCCCACGGCCAGTGCTTTCTTCGACGCTCCGGCAAGCGTGTCAAGGACGACGCCAGCCATCACCCCCGTCAAGCCACCCACGACGAGCCCTTTCCATACGTTTTGCATGTGTCGCCTCCTTGCCTCTGGTTTCGCTTCTGGATTCGTTCCTCAGCACCTACAACGGCGAGCGGCGCATTTCCAGTTACCAGCGATACCAGCGGGCTTTGCCACCGGCTCCTGCACCTCGGGCGACGCCAAATCCGACAAGCCAGGCGATGAACACAACGACAGCCACGATCCAAAAAACGTGCGTGGCGAATCCGAGTCCGCCGAAGATGAGGGCGACGAGAAGTACCAACAGAATTAGGCCCATTGTTCGACTCCGTTCAGTAGGGGATCACGTCTCGTGACAAGATGTGAGGCTCGTGACCCCAAGCCGGCTAGTGCACTTCTTCATGCACCGCCGCCACGCCACCCTGTGAGTCGGTTACCTGGCGGTCGTACGTATGCCCACGGCCACCTGTCGTACGACGGGACGTGGCGAAGATGGTCCCCGACACAGCGAGGCCGATTGCTCCGACGATCATCAGAATGACCCCCACGGTGGAAAGCCGGAACCCGTGACCTTGAGCGTTGGTCACCGCCCAGTACATGACGGCACCCACCGCGATTGAGATAGTGCTAAAGACCATGCCTGTCAGACCCATTTCCTTTGCCTCCATCACGTTGCCCTGGCCATCAGCCAGGTGCGAAGGAAGCGGGGTCCAGACCCCTTCAGCTCTCCAACCACCATAGCGCACGCGCCGCTGAATGGTTCAGTCGCCTCCCGTAGGAGGGCGCCAGTCGTAGACCGACACCGCGCTGGCCGCTCGAGGGCCATTGAGCCCAAAGTCAAACTCGAAGTTGAGGTGCCGGGCCCCATGTCTTCTCGGGACCGCGCCACTCGTCGAGACGCAATGTGGGGTATGTCCTCGGGCGATTCCCGTTCCTCATGTACAATGGCGACAGAAGGGCTCAGTCTTCGGATGAGCCTGCGGTGCGCGTGCGATCCAGTCCCTGTTGGCAGCGCCTTGGTCCAAGGAGGCGGTCGATGGGTGCTCACGATGACCTACAGCGAAGCTGCGCCGACAGAACTCGTTGCGGACGGGGCTGAACCGTGGCCGGAGAGCGACTGATGCGCATCCTTTCTCTGTTGTCCGCAGGGGGCGAGACCGAACCGGGAACCGCCCGCCTGTGCGATGTGTGCGCCGAAGTCTCGGAGATGAGCGGTGCCGGGATCATGCTCATGTCCGATGACGCGCCGGTGGGTTCGGTGTGCACCACCAACGAGGTCAGCGACCTGATCGAGGAATTGCAATACACGCTCGGTGAGGGCCCGTGTATCGACGCCCACCAGGAGGGCCGGCCCGTGCTCGAACCCGACCTGGCCGACCCTGCCACGCCCCGTTGGTTGGCCTTTTCGCCCCCGGCGTTGGCGGCGGGCACCCGGGCCGTGTTCGGCTTTCCCCTTCAGGTGGGAGCGGCACGTCTCGGAGCGATGAACCTGTACCGCGACCGCCCGGGCCGCCTCAGCGACGACCAGCACGCCGATGCGCTGGTCATGGCCGGTGTGGCTGCCCAGACCGTCCTCGCCATGCAGGCCAACGCACCCTTGGACACCGTGGCCACCGAGCTCGAAGCCGGTGCCAACTTTCACTTCGTCGAGCACCAGGCCTCAGGCATGGTGGCCACTCAGCTCCGTGTCAGGGTCGGAGAAGCCCTCGTTCGACTCCGGGCCTATGCCTTCAGCCATGGTCTGGGGCTCAATGAGGTGGCTGAAGCGGTCGTGGCCAGACAGCTGCGCTTCGATTTGTCGTAGCTCGCCGGCGGAGCGGTCGCCCTGGCCACCGTTGTAGCGAACATCGGGGGTAGAATCGACCCAGAAGAGCGGCTTCGAACCTTGGGCAGGTCGGAGGCCTTTGGTTGCGGGGAGGCCCTTCATGTGGGGATCTGAAAGAGAAGTCCTACTGGCCCGGACC
>PKWD01000308.1 GCA_003131945.1 Acidimicrobiaceae bacterium | reverse complement strand
AAGTGGAAGTCTTGGCCGATCAGGTGGCCGTGCTTTCCAATGCCCGAATTGTGGCGACCGGAACCCCGGGTTCCCTGGGTGGACGTGACTCAGGTGCTGTGACCATTCGATTTGTAATGCCTGACGGGATTGCTCGGAGTGACCTTCCTGTAGCGATTCACGCGTCCTCGGGAGGACAGGTCGAGATTCACACGGAGGACGAGCTGCAGGTACTCCATTTGCTCAGCGGGTGGGCGCTCGAGCNNCGGGCTTTCTGTGAGCCGAGTAACCCTGGAGGACATCTATCTCCAACTGACAAGGGAGGAGCAATGACCGTCCCATCGACCGTCGGTAGGTTCCAAGGGTTGAGCGACGTCAGGTTGGTAGGTCGTCAGATCCGATATGAGCAATTGTCTTTCTGGCTCAACCCGATGGCGGCAGCGTTCACCGTCGGATTCTCGGTCGTCTTCCTGATTCTCCTGGGCGCCTCGGAGGGAAGTTCGCGCATCGGCTTCTACGGCAATATCAAGTTGATCCAATATTACGTTCCCGGCTTTGTGGCCTATGGGGTGATGGCCGCCTGCTTCAACATCTTGGCCGTCACCCTCGTCAATCGACGTGAGATGGGCCTTCTCAAGCGGTTGCGTCTCAGCCCCCTGCCTACCTGGGCACTGCTGGCCGCCATCCTCGTCAGCTCCATGATTATCGCCGCCATCCAGGTCGTCGTCCTTCTCGCTGTCGGAAGGCTCGGATTCAGCGTCCACTTTCCCGGCAACCCGGCTGCCTTTCTCTTGGCCGTCGTGGTGGGCATGGTGAGCTTCTCTGCGCTGGGCGTAGCCATGAGCACGGTCGTCCCGAATCAAGACGCAGCCGGTCCGATCGTCAGCATCGTGTTCTTCGTGCTTCTGTTCCTCTCGGGGCTGTGGTTCCCGCTCAAACCGGGATCGGGCTTGGCTCAGTTCTCGTCATACTTCCCTGTCCATCACTTCATCACCGCCGTCTTCGCCCCCTTTGACATTCAAAAGGGGGCATCTCCGTGGGCCTGGCACGACCTCCTCGTTATGGCGCTGTGGGGTGTGGCGGGCGCGGCCGTGGCCGTGCGGCGATGGAAGTGGTCGCCGCGCCGGGGTTGAAAAGCCGAGCAGGGAGCGCATCGCGTACAACCAACGGTCCCGGGCAACCAAGGTTCTCGGGCTACCGAAGAGCGTCATGAGGCTCGGAGCCTCTGACTGGAACGTTTCGGTGGTCGGGACCGGCGTCNNCTTTTCAGGCGCGCGCTCTGCCAACTGAGCTACCCGACCGAAATCTGGACCCCAGAGAGCGAGGCCTTGCGGTCCTGACGGGATTTGAACCCGCGACCTCCGGCTTGACAGGCCGGCGTGCACTCCAAACTGCACCACAGGACCCCGGTTGATTCGTCCCCCATCGGGTGCACCCCCAACGGGATTCGAACCCGTGTTACCGCCTTGAAAGGGCGGCGTCCTCGGCCGCTAGACGATGGGGGCTAGGACCAATCAGGGCGTCCGCAGGTTATCAGGTCCGTCCGGAGGCCCAACCTGGGCCGTTGGTTCCGCTGATCAGGGTCGAGACAGTTCCCAGGTGACGCCGTCGGGCGTGTCGTGCACCTCGACGCCGAGCGCCAGCAGGCGGTCACGCACGGCATCGGCATCGGCGTAGCGGCCGCCGGCGCGCGCCTCGGCCCGCAGGGCCAGGGCCAGATCGACGAAGGGCCCGAGAGCGGTGGCCGGATCACGGGTCCCGGACTCGGCCACCCGACCGAGCTCGTTCACCATCGTCCGCAGTGCGGCGCGCCCTCGGTCCATCTCGTCGGACTGCAGGGTGTCGGCCCGCCACGACCACATCTCGTCTTCGAGGGCCAGGATGGCCCCGACCATGCCGGGCGCGTCACCGTCGTCACGGGCGGCGCGGAACGTCGCTTCGTGGGCCCGGATGGCTTCGAGTAGGGGTGAGCCGTGATCGCCGACCGGTCCACCGCCCCGCCCGCCTCCGTCGCCGACCGCGGTGGCGTCCTGCGTTGTCTCCGGGGTTCCGGTCCCGGCGCCGGTCCCGACCGTCGGCGAACCGTGGGACGCCCCCGAAGAGTGAGCCATGTCGTCGGCCATCTCGACCAGGTGGTCGATGGGCAGTGTCCGGCCCGACTCGATGCGCGTCGAGTGGCCGCCGGCCCTCACGGTGACACCGCCGCGACCGGCGACGAGGGCCGTACCGGCGTCGAGATCCAAAGAAAGAGCAGTGTGCTCGTCCACCCCGAGGACGAAGACACCGTCGGGGAGATCGTCCTCGAGGCGGGCCAGGCGCTGCTCGCCGAGATAGGAGAAGCGGGTGTCGTGGGTGCCGCCCTCGGCGTTGTCGTAGTGGGGGATCAGCGCCACGTGCAGTCCGAGGGGACCGAGGAGGTCGAGGCCTTCGACCCAGCGGGCGTCCTCACCCACCTTGTAGACCTCGTAGACAGGGACCGACATCAGGCCGAGGGCCAGAGCGGCAGCCGAGGCGAAGGTGACGGCGCCGCCGAGGGCCAGCTTCTCGGCCAGGACGGCAGGGACGAGGGTGCCGCGCCACTGGCGCAGCGCGTAGGTGGGGCTGCCGGGCCCGGAGAAGACGAAAGGGGCGGCGGCCAGGTGGGCGATGACGGCGTCGCCGTGGGGTGGTGCCAGATCGGCCGCCGAGCGCAGTCCGGCCACCTCCAGGGTGGCGCCCACGCTGTCGCGGAAGTAGTCGACGGCCCGGGCGGCGACGTCGGGGGCGTTGGTCTGGAATCCGAAAGGTGTGTCGAGGAGAACGCCGTGGACCGGTGGCGGGCCCAGGCGTTCGACCACGGCCCGGTGGACCTTGATCATGGTGGGGGCGGTCTCGCCCGAGCCCATGATCGTGAGCAGCCGGGGAAGGCGGTCGCCGGTCATGCGGTGCCTTCGTCGGGAAGGGCGGCGGCCAGAGCGTCGACGATCTCACCCTGCAACATGCTCAGGTAGTGGTAGACGGTGAATTGGGCCGAACGGGGATCGGCGCTGTCGAGCAGGTTCCCGTCCTCGGACACGTCGAGCTGGGTGCCGAGGACGAGCCGGAGCACCTCGAGGGCGTCGAGCCACTCGTGGATCTCGGACTCGTCGATGGAGGGCGCCCCGGCCGTGGCGGCCAGGGTGTCGAGCGAGCGCTGATGTTGTTGGAGGAGCTGGGAGCCCATCATCTCGCGGTAGTCGGCTTCGGCCCGGGCGTCGTCGGTGTAGGCCACGGGGAAGACGCGTGCCGTCGAGGGGTCGTCCTGTTCGAGCAGCTCCTGGACCTGACGGGGGAGCATCGAGAGCAGCTGCTGCTCGGGACCTTCGAGGCCCACCCGGAAACGACCCTGACGGTCGCGGCGGAAGCGGTGCCGGGCCACTAAGGCGCCGCCATCGGCCGGCGCGCCACACGAGAGCGCGCCATGGGGGAGGTCGCCATCTAGGACGACTGTTCCATGGTGGCCCAGAGCCCGTGCTCGTGGAGCCGGAAGACGTCGAGCTCGGCGCGTTCACGGGGTCCGGAGGTCACGACGGCCCGCCCTTTGTGATGGACGTCGAGCATGAGACGGGAGGCCTTCTCCTTGGAGTAGCCGAAGAGCTTCTGGAAGACGTAGGTGACATAGGACATCAGGTTGATGGGGTCGTTCCAGACGATCACGAGCCAGGGGCGGTCGGGTCGGACGTCGGTGTCGCCGGTGGGTTGGTCGACCTCGACCGGCGCCGCCGCCGGACCGGGTCCCGAGCCTCCACGCGGCTGCGTCACCAGCCGGAACCGACGGGGTTGCGGGGCGGGGCCGGCGGAGCCAGCTCGACGGGACTGAAGGAGGGGGCCTCGAGAAGGTCGGCCTCGAGGGGGTGGCGGGAGAGGCCGTCGTAGAACCAGAGCATGGCCGTCCACAGAACGGTGGCTCCGAAGACGT
>PKWD01000109.1 GCA_003131945.1 Acidimicrobiaceae bacterium | reverse complement strand
CATCGAGAGCCCCGCCCGATGTCAGGCAGGCGTCGGCCGGATCGTTCGTGGCGAAGTCGCTCAGGACCCCGGCCTGCTCACCCTCACCGTCGTCGGGCAGAGAGGCGAGGGCCACCGGATCCAGGCTGACCGAGGACTCGTTCCAGACGCCGGCAAAGGCGTAGGCCGGTCCCGACGCCGTCGTCGTCGTGGTCGTGCTCGTGGCCCCCGGGGTGGTCGGCCTGGTCACCCCGGNNTTGCCGTCCATCCCGAGCGCCCACACCCCGAGGCCGGCGATGTGAAAGGTCCCGGCCAGCTGCGCCTTGAGCGCCAGCGAGGTCGGGTCGTCGAACCAGGTCTGATGCCACTGGCTGCCCACCTGGTACGACGTCCAGGCCGTCTGGGTGGCCGCATCCCAGTACACCGGGTGATTGGCCGCCGCGATCTGCCCGTAGCTGAGCGGTGTCTTCGGACCCGTGGCGGCGGCCCCGAGACCGGGGCCCGTCGTCGGCCAGTCATAGCCGTAGTAGGGCACACCGAGGATGACCTTCGAGGCGGGCACNNCACGGCCGTGTACTCCTGCAGGGCGTCGAGGTCGGTGAAGCCCGAGCCCGTGAGGGCGGCCGTCGGTGACGGCGACGTCCCGTTCATGTCGTAGGCCATGACGAAGAAGGCGTCGACGCTCGGAGCCAGCCCGGCGATGTCGTAGAACCCGCCCGGATCACCGGCCGAGGACCCGTAGGTGTCCATCGTCACCTGCCAGTGCGAGTCGGCCGCCCGCAGCGCCGCCGACACCTGGGCCATGAGCGAGTCGAGGCCGGCCTGGTCCCCGCTGCCCTCGCCTTCGAAGTCGACGTTCACCCCGTCCAGGTTCTTGGCCGAGACGAGCTGCACGAGGCTCGTCGACAGCCGCCCCGGCGCTGTCGGGTCCGACGTCAGCTGGTTGAGTGCGCTCTGTCCGAAACACGTCACCGTGAGGACCACCCGCGCTCCGGCCGCATGGGCCCGGGTGACGAGGTTGGCCAGGTCTTGGCTCTCGTAGCCCGTCCATCCCGGCCCCGAGTTCTGGATCGACCCGTCCCCGTTCACCCCGACGCTGAAGTAGGCGATCGTCGTCAGGTCCGACACATCGAAGCCCGAGGACTGTGGCAACGTCCAGTACGGCGCGAAGCCGAAGATCTCGTGCGACTGCAGCGCCGGGGATCCCGCCAACGACGGCGGGGCCGGAGCCGGTGGTGTCGTGGCCGCCGGTAGGTCGTCCGCCGTCATGCGCGAGGCGTACTCCCGCGCCATTCTCGACATGATCGACACCCCGCCACCGGCCCCGGCGCCGGCCCGGTTGGCTGCCTGCGCCCCGCCCGTCCCGATGGCCCCGAAGCTGGCTCCACCGGCGATGAGCGCCACCGCCCCGATGCAGGCCGGAACCGGACGCACCCGCAACAACCGCGCGTGCAGCGGACGCTTCACCCGCACGAAGCCGTTCAGTCCCCGCGCCTTCCTGGTCCGATGGGCGGCCTGATGGGCGGCCTGATGAGCCGTGCGTCGTGATGTCCGCTGCGTGGCCCGTCGTGCCGCGCGTGGCGTCGCCGCCGCCGTCCCCGAGCCGTCGACCAGGGCCCCCCGGATCAGCGAATCCGATTGATAGCGCCACCCGGCCGTGGCGGCCAGGAACACCGAGAGATCGGCGACGGCCACCAGAAACCGGTGGCGCCGGCTGTTGGCCTCGAGCTCGAGCATCTGACGGGGCCGTCCATCCGCTCCCGCTTTGTGCCCGTCGGCGCTGAGNNTCGGTCACCTCCGACCACGACCACGACCGCAGGACCTGCTCGGCCGGGCCCGACACCGTGACGGTCTCGGCTGTGGCGCTGATGGTCAGACCCGGAAGCAGGACGTCGCCGCGATCGGTCGACGTCAGCACTTCCAGGCCGCGCAGCAGCACGGGCCGGGTCGTCATTCGCCTGCGTCGGGTCATGGTTCTCGGTCGGCTCGTGCGTCGATGGTCGGGGGGAACGGATCGGGGGTAGCGGTGGGGGGAAATCCGGGCCGGGACTGCTCCTGAAAGGCTCCAAGTGTCGTGGTTCGGGCCGGTGCTGACAAGGGCGGACTGTGAATTGCCAGAAATGGTGTCGGCATTTCTGGCTCTGACCTTCAGCGCGTGCCCGCAACGGTCGATGAATTCCGAGTGACTCTCGAGCATGCGTCGGGCTCCGACCGCTCCAGCCCCCTCGACGGCGCTCCCGGCGGCTCTTTCAGCGACCGTGGCGGCCCCACCGGCCCCTCCGGTGGCGCCCCCGCCGACGGGCACCCGAAGTACCGGGTCTGGGACCTGTTTCGCATCGAAAAGATCCCTGGCCAGGACGTCCAACCCCGGCGCGTGGGCGACGTCGTGTTCGTCGAGGTCTTCCGCCTCTTCCTCGTGATCGCCGGCGTCATCGGTGGTCTCGCCATCGGCGACCACATGGGCCGCAATACCACCGCCCCCCTGATCGGGATCACCCTGGGTGCCCTCGTCACCTATCTGGCCGGTGGGATCGTCGGCCGCTTCCTCGATCGAGGGGTCCACGGCGCCGTCCACGAGCTGCGGTCCATGCCCGCCAGCGAGGTTTTCGCCGGATCGGTGGTCGGGACCACCGGCCTCCTGACCGGCCTGGTGGCCGGGCTCCCCCTGGTCGCCCTCGTCCACTCGAGCGTGGACTACCCGGCGGTGGCCGCCCTGGCCTGGGTCCTCTGTGCCGCCGGCATCCGGCTGGGCGTGACCAAGGGCCGCGAGATCATCAGGGCCGCCGGCTTCTCCCATCTCGTCGAGCGGCCCGACGACCCCCCGCCTCCGAGCGCCCTCCTGATCGACAGCTCGGCCGTCATGGACCGCCATCTCCTCGTCCTCGGCCGCTCCGGTCTTCTGGCCGGCGGGATCGTCGTCCCCCGCTTCGTCGTCGACGAGGTCCGGGCCCTGGCCGAGAGCCCCGATCCCGTGTCGTCACGTCGGGCCCGCCGTGGACTCGAGGCCATCGATTCGCTGAGGGCCAGCGGCGTGAACGTGCGCATGAGCGACGACGAGGTTCCCGAGCTCGACGACGCCGGTGATCGCGCCCTGGCCGTCGCCCACCGCATGCACGTCCGCCTGGCCACCTGCTCCGCCGATCTGGCCGAGAAGGCGGCCTCCGAAGGCATCGACGCCGTCGATCTCCGCCGCCTCATGTCCGAGCTCGCCCCCGACCACCCGCCCGGTGAGCGTCTCGTCATCGATCTCGTGAAGGCCGGCCGCCAGCCGCGCCAGGCCGTCGGCTATCTCCCCGAGGGCGACATGGTCGTCGTGAACGACGCCTCCCATCTCGTCGGCCGCGACCACGTCGATGTCATCGTCTCCTCCGCCCGCCAGACCAGCCAGGGTTTTCTCGTCTTCGCCCATCTGGCCGACGGCGGCCCCTCGGCTCTGACCCAGAACCGCGCCGTCACCGTCTCGTAGGGCGGATCACGCTCACACGGCGGATCAGACGGCGCGAACGGCGGCGACAAGGGCGGACAGAGTGTCCTTGGCGTCGCCGAAGAGCAT
>PKWD01000160.1 GCA_003131945.1 Acidimicrobiaceae bacterium | reverse complement strand
AGGTTGTCCTCGAGAACATAGAAGGTCCCGTCCTCGCCCCGTACCAGGTCGCTCCCACAGATATGCGCCCAGACACCTCCCGGCGGATTGACGCCGACACATTCGGGTCGGAAGTTCGGTGAGCCGACGATGACATCGGCCGGCACCGCTCCGGCCTGGACGCAACGCTGGGCGTGGTAAACGTCGTCGATGAAGAGGTTCAGGGCCCGGAGGCGTTGCATCAGACCCTGGCTGAGCCGGGTCCATTCGGTCGAGTCCACGATGCGAGGAATCACGTCGAAGGGCCACGGCCNNCTCGCGATCGGCTTCGCGTTGGCGCTCGGCCAGGGCGCCCGGGCCCAATGCGGCCACATGACGCCAGAGGGCATGGGCCACGGCCCGTGGCTCACCGTCGGAACCGATGATCTCGTCGTATCCGGTCCCCAAGACATAGGGGGGCCATGCCGTGTCGACAACCATGCGCAACCACCCCCCTTCGTCTCGTGGTCCTCTGAGCCGTTCCCGCGTTGAAGGGGCCGGCGAACGCTCTGGTGTAGGGGGTCACCCGTCGCCGGCCCCTTCATCGACAGTTCCGGCGGACCCCCGTGGACCAGGCGACGGGCCGCCGGCTGTCGTCAGACGGGACGCTTCGCCTGCAACGCCCACCGTGCGATCGCCACTGAGATCCCGAGCCTCCGAATGGCGTTTCCTGTGGCGGTCATCTCACTTCTCCTTCCATCCACCTTTGCGCGGCCAGCCTACGAAGCGGTCGTAAACAGCAGGGGTCGCAGCGATGACGGCTTTGTTAACAGAGGCCGACCGATCCCAACCAAGCGATCCCCGCTTTTGCCCCAGACGGTCCGACCGAACCCCTGATCCGGACCCCTTCACGGCCCTGCCACGACCCCATCGGACGCTCGAAGTCGGGATTCAGGGTGACGGCCGGCCGAACGGCGCTGGCGCGTCTCCCGATCATCGGCTCAGGCACGGGATCGGGGTCCACTTCAAGCACCGAGCCGTTGATGTCGACACCCAAATAGTGAACCACACTGCCCAAGTCACTCCCCGAGGATGCGCGTCGCCGTCCGAGGACCACACGACCGAGTCGGGCTAGGCCATGGCTCCGGCTGGGCAGCGAGACATCTTCATCGGGCGGGCCGCCAAATAGTCCCGGGCATCGAAGCGCAGGGGGTCAGTGGGCAATCCACCGCTGTTGCCGGCGGCGCCGGGCCCCGCCGGTGGCGCACGTCTGATCCTGCCATCGCGGCCCGACTTCCCCGCAGATGTCTCCCCCAGCGTCCTCGAACGCCAGCTCGAAGAGACAGCCCACCGCCGCGAGAAGTTCGTCCGCATCACCTTGGCCGACCGGTCGTTGCAGACGGTATTCCAGCCCATCGTCGACCTCCGCACGGGGGGCACCGTCAGAGCCGAAGCCCTGGCGCGGTTCACCGCTCCCCGGTGGTTCGCCGAGGCAGCCGAGCTCGGCCTCGGCACCGAGCTGGAAGTCACCGCCCTGCGCTCCGCACTCGAACAACTGGTGAAACTTCCTCCGGGGCTCTATCTCTCCATCAACGCCTCCCCGGCCACGATCGTGTCGCTGCGAATTCCGGGCATCCATGGCGGAGATCCCCACCGAACGTGTCGTTCTCGAGCTGACCGAGCACACCGGGATCGACGACTACCACCTCTTCGGCGAGGCCATCTCGGAGCTGAGATCGAACGGTCTGCGGCTAGCCGTCGACGATGCCGGTGCGGGATTCTCGAGCTTCCGTCATATTCTCAATCTGCGCCCGGACATCATCAAGCTCGACATCGCTCTCACCCGGGGAATCGACACCGACCCGGCCCGTCGGGCCTCGGGTTGGCGATGCNNGCCTTCGGACTCGACGCCTACAACGCGTTCATCGTGGCCGAAGGAATCGAGACACAAGGTGAGCTGGCCGCGCTCCAGGGCCTCGGATGCCACTACGGCCAGGGCCATTACCTGGGCCGCTCGGCGCAGATGTCGGTGCTACCTCGGCAATTGTCGCAACCCCGGTGCCCACCCGAGTCCCGTCCTGCGCCGAAGCACAGTGAACCCCGACCTTGTCCTGCCTCCCGGGGTGCCTGACCTCGAGCACCTTCGGGAAGAGATGGAGAGCGCCAGCCGGCGCTGAACTCAGGGCAACGGGGCGGCGGCATTGTCGTCGCTCCCGGCCATCAGGGCGTCGCGTCGGGCGCCCGCCCGGTGGACGTGGCGAACAGCAGGAGGTGTCCGGCGGCGGCCACGGCTCCGCCCACCAGTGGGGGCGACGATGAACAACCACATCTGCTGCAAAGGCCCGACGGTGCCCACTCGGCGCGCCCGAGAAGGTCCTGACGGCAACGACGTCAGGAGGAGCGCTACCCCCCGATGACGAAGGAGGTGCCGGACAACAACGCGTAGCTGCCGTTGGACGCCTGGCACAGAATGCCTGCGACCGTCCCGCCGACGGTCACAACCCCGCTCGTGTCCGACCGGACCTTCCCCCCGACCCTGAGCTCGGTGGTACCGGTGCGGCACGGTGTCTTCTTCTTCTTCACCACCAGCACCCTCAGGCGGACGACGGTCTGGGCCGCCTGTCCCTGGCTGGGCCCGCTCCAGTAGATCGTGCCCGTGTGACGGCCGGCGAAGAAGATAGGAGCGGGCTGGATCGTCGCCGCCCCGCCGGTGGCGGGAAGTCCCGAGCAGCTGTACATCTGGGCGGCGGCGTACTGATCGCCGGTCACGGTGCCGCACGTCACGGTCCCGCCGGCGGCCCCAGCCGAGCCCGAGGCGGTGACGGCCCCGATCAAAGCCATGGAAACCAGGGCCACGGCCGAAAATCGACGAACTGGGTGCAAGCGGCGCATCAGAAGCTTCTCTCGTTGCCTAGGCGGTCAAGAGGACGCGGATAGTGGTGTCATCAGTGTATAGAGGTAGGGCCGCCTGGTACCTCGTCAAAATTGAGTGCCTGTTCAGACTCTTCGTGCCTAAATCATCACTTCAAGTCGCTATTTCCGCCGAATCGACGACCTGAGACAACTCCGATGACCCGGCGGCGAGATCCACCGGCGGGTCCGCATTNNGTGTACGTCAGAAGGGGTCGGCGGCCGGTTGGACGACCTGGTGATGCGCGCACACGATCCGCGCCTTGCCTTCCATTTTCGCCCGGTACATGGCGCTGTCAGCCGCCCGTATGAGGCCGTCGGCCTCCATGGGATTGAGGACATTGCAGGTGGCGATCCCGATGCTGGCGGAAAGCGTCCGATCTCCCGACGGCGTCGAGAAGGGAGCCTCGAGCGCTTGGAGCACCCGGACAGCGATGTCCAAGGCACCGGCGTCGTCGACAAGGTCCTCACAGACGACGACGAACTCGTCACCACCGAAACGACCCACCGTGTCCGATGGTCTGACGCACGCCGACAGGCGCTGGGCTATCGCCGTCAGGACGAGGTCGCCGACACCGTGTCCGAGCTCGTCATTGACAAGCTTGAAGTCGTCCACGTCGATGAACAGCACCGCCATGGAGCATTCGGCCCTCCGAACCCTGGCCAGCGCGTGCTCCATCCGGACGCCGACGAGCACCCGGTTGGCGGCGCCGGTCAGGGGGTCGTGGACAACCTGATGGGACAGCTGGACACTGAGGGCCCGCTCAGCCTCGTACAACCGGGCATTGGCCACGGCAATGGCGGCGTGCTCGGCAAACAGGGACACGGCCCTCAGGTCGTGTTCGCTGTAGGTGTGATCGGCGGCGCCCTTCAGGATCAGAACCCCGAGAACGTCATCGCGATGGATCAGGGGCACGCAGACGGCGCTGTCGCGTTCGAGATGACCTTTCTCGGAGACGGTTCCCTGAATGAGCAGTGGCTCCCGGTCCCGCACGACGCGACTGGCGATCCCTTCGCCCAATTCGAGAGTGTCTCCGTCCTCGGAGATGACACCGGCGCGACAGGCCACGACCAGCTTGTCGGGACCCTCGAGGAGCATGATGAACCCGTTCGACGCTTCCAGGAGCTCGAAGGCACTGGACAAGATGAGTTGCAGCACCTCCTCAATGACGAGCACGGAGTTGAGCGCCTTGCCCGCCTCGTAGAGAACGGCGAGCTCTTTCAGGCGGTTGGACAACGCCGCCCCGAGCACACGCTCGTTGACGAGCAATGTGGCCAACCGACGTAAGTGGCGTTCCTTCTCCATGACATAGCCGGCCAGCGCCAGCACGAGCAC
>PKWD01000288.1 GCA_003131945.1 Acidimicrobiaceae bacterium | reverse complement strand
CCGGCCGCTGACACACCCGGCCGCTGATAAAGGAGCGTCCACATGGATCTGGGCTACGCCGATGCCACCGCCGTCGTCACCGGCGGCACCAAGGGCATGGGCCGCGCCATCGCCGAGTGCCTGGCCACCGAAGGGGCCCGGGTGGCCGTGCTGGCCCGTGGCCGCGAGGCCCTCGACGACACCGTGGCCGCCCTCGAGCGCCTCGGCAGTCCCGACGCGCTGGGCCTGGCCGTCGACGTGGTCGACGCCGACGACGTCGAGCGCGCCTTCGCCATGGTCGACGGCCGCTGGGGGAGCCTCAACGTCCTCGTGAACACCGTGGGCCCGGCCGCCGGCCGCTTCGAGCACCTGACCGACGCCGACTGGACGAGTGCCTTCGAGCTCGGCTGCATGGCGGCGGTGCGCTGTGTGCGGTCGGCCCTTCCGTTGTTGCGCCGGGCCGAGTGGGCCCGCATCGTCAACTTCTCGGCCCACTCGATCCAGCGTCAGAGCCCGATCCTCCCCGCCTACACCGCATCCAAGGCGGCCATCGCCAGCGTGTCCAAGAACCTGTCCAAGTCGTTGGCGCCCGAAGGGATCCTGGTGAACACGGTGAGCCCGGGGACGATCGTCACGGCCAGCTTCACCGAGAATCTCCGCGACATCTTCGCCCAGGCCGGCCTCGACCCGTCCGACCCCCACGACGTCATGCGCTGGATCGACGAGAACTTCCACCAGCCGGCCGACCTCGGCCGGGCCGGGCTGCCCGAGGAGATCGCCACCGTCGTCGCTTTCCTGGCCTCGCGTCGAAACGGCTACGTGACCGGCGCCAACATCAACGTCGACGGCGGATCGGACTTCGTCTGATGTTCGACGCCGAGCAACTCGTCGATACGGCGGTCACCGAGACGGGCCTGTCCGACTTCGGCGGCCACAGCTACCGCCAGGGCCTCGACCGGTTGGTCGACGCCCTGCAGGGCCAGGCGGACCTGACGGACCTCGGCCAGGAGATCCTGGGCATGCGCCTGCGCATGCTTCTGGTCAACCGGCTCCGCATCGAGGACACCTACCGTCAACACCCGGCCATCGACGACGAGAGCGTGGACGGTCCTCTGTTCATCATCGGCCTCCCCCGTACGGGGACGACGGCGCTGAGCCAGCTGGTGTCGCTCGACCCGCAGATCCGGTCACTGCGGCTGTGGGAATCGACCGACCCGGTACCGCCGCCGGAGGCGGCCACCCAGGACAGCGACCCCCGCATCGCCGAGGCGGCGCGCGGCCTCGAGGCCATGTACGAGACCTTTCCCCGCATGGCCTCGCTCCATTACCAGTCAGCCACCGGCCCCACCGAGTGCCAGGACCTGCTGGGCATGGAGTTCCGCACCGCCCACTTCGACGGCATGGCCCACGTCCCGAGCTACACCGACTGGGCTCTCGGCTGCGACATGGTCCCCGCCTACCGTTACCACCGCCGGGTGCTGAGGCTCCTGCAGTGGCACTGCCCGCCGCGCCTGTGGCACCTGAAGACTCCGGTCCACATGCTCTGCCTCGACGCCCTCGACACCGCCTATCCGAACGCCCGCTTCCTGTGGACTCATCGCGATCCGGCCCTGGTGCTCGGGTCGGTGTGCAGCCTGGTGGCCTACGTCAGGAGCTGGGTGAGCGACCGCGACGACTCGGCCGAGCTCGGCACCCAGCAGGCCGCCCTCTGGAGCGAGGCCCTGCGACGGGCCATGGCCTTCCGGCAGAAGGTGGGCGAGGACCGCTTCGCCGACATCGCCTTCGCTCCTCTCAACGCCGACCCGGCGGCCACTGTCGGTAGCGCCTTCAGGCGCCTCGGCCTCGAGCTGTCACCCGAGGCGTCACAGCGCATGGGCGACTGGTCAGCCGAACACGCCCAGGGATCGCGCGGCGTGCACGAGTACGCCGTGGAGGACTTCGGCATCACCGCCGGTGCCGTCCATGACAGTTTCCGCTTCTACACCGACCACTTCGACGTCGACACCTCCGTGCCCCCCACCGGGCGCCGGTAGGGCGAGGTCATTTCATGAAGAAACGCACGAACGCCGAAGACGACTGCGGGGGCTCCTGGCGCTGAGGAGGGCGGACAGCGGCGGCGTCAGGTCGACCCCGAGCCATGTGTCCCCGTCCCATCGCGTGGCGGCCCGTCCACGTCGTTCCGTCCCAGTACATCTGCTCGAGGCAGGCGATGCCACCCCGCCGGCGTCGCTCCGGCCGATCCGACGCCCGCATTGGTAAAGACCATGGCGGGGACGCTCTCGGACCGGGTTGCCGTGTTCTGCTTGTTCGGCGCCGCGGTGATCGCCCTCACCATCGACGAGCAGGGCATGGCGAAGGGCGCGGCCCACAAGCTCGCCATCGCNNACGGCGCCGATCAGGCCGAGGAAGAGCCCGACCAGGACCCACCCCCATAGAGGCATCCCCCAGGGGTCCCGACCGGTCTTCGCTCTGAAGAACCGGGCACGAGACAGGCACACGGCGATCCCCACGAAGGGCTGACCCAGAGGGAGCGGTTCGACAGCGAAGACAGCGGAAAGGTCGCTGCGAGCACCCTGGAAACGTATCCCCGGTCACCAGGGTCGGGAATGGGCCGCCACCACCGCTGCGGTCCGGGGTCGGCAGGTCAGGTGACGCTCATCGGAGTGACGGGAACGGACCACGACCCGTCCACCGCCCGCCCGAACCACGTCGCCTCACCGCGGCACATCCTCGCCATGTAGACGGCGCCGTCGACGTCAGAGCCGTGGGAGTTGGTGCGCGAACGCCGAAGGTCGCTTCCGCACCGCGGGCAGGCCGCCCTGGCCGCCGGGTGGAGACCCCGGCACGGTCTCCATGCCGCCGGGAGCGGCGGGGGGACGGCGAAGCCTTAGCTGTGGCAGTGTCAGACCGTGGGCAGCGGCCGCGACAAAGCACAGGTCACGGGCGCAAACGCCGTCCGCGTCCACCTCGTCGACGGCACTTACGAGCTCTTCCGGCACTTCTTCGGTGCGCCCCCGCGCACCGGGGCCGACGGTACCGAAGTGGGGGCCGTGCGCGGCGTCGTCTCCTCGGTACTGGCCATGCTCGGCGACGGGGCCACCCACTTGGGCGTGGCCACCGATCACGTGATCGAGTCCTTCCGCAACGGCATGTGGCCCGGCTACAAGACCGGGAGCGGCATCGACCCGCTGCTGCGGTCCCAGTTCCTCCCCCTGGAGCAGGCCCTCGACGCGCTCGGGGTCCGGGTCTGGCCCATGGTCGACCTCGAGGCCGACGATGCCCTGGCGTCGGCCGCCGCCGTGGCCAGCTGCTCCACCAATACGTCCGTCATGGCACTGAGGCGTTGATGAAATCCCGGTGCGCTGATCAGATCGAGTGTGGTGATGCCGGCCATCATCGCCACCGGGTTTCCGGACAGCGTGCCCGCTTGGTAAACGGGACCTAAGGGTGCGAGCTGTTCCATGATCTCGCGCCGCCCGCCGAATGCGC
>PKWD01000312.1 GCA_003131945.1 Acidimicrobiaceae bacterium | reverse complement strand
GTCAACGCCATCGCTCCGGCCGCCCGCACGCGCATGACCGAGCAGACCCCCGGGCTCGGTGACATCGTGAAGGCCCCGACGGACCCGGCCAAATTCGACGTCTGGAGCCCGTCCAACATCTCGCCGCTGGTCGCCTACCTCTCGACCGAGACCTGCCCCCTCACCGGCCAGGTCCTCTTCGTCCAGGGCGGCCAAGTCCGGCTCTTCCAGAACTGGACGATGACCGCCACCCTCGAAAAGCACGATCGCTGGACCGTGGCTGAGCTGGCCGAGCAGGTCCCCGGGGTCATCGGGGCCGACGCACCGGGCTGATCCCCCCACCGGTGGCCCGCCGGGCTACCGCCTCCGGCAAGGCACCGGCGCCCGGTANNCCCGCCGCGGGCCGGGAGGACGCACCCACGGGGTCGGATCCCGACGAGCTGGCCTACGGGGCCGGCGGAGGCGAGGAGTTCGCCGTCGTCCCCTGGCCGTTGCTCCTGCGCGAGCGCGTGCATCGCCGGGCCCGGGAGAGCGACCGCTACCGCTGGTTGGTGCTCGGCGTCACCCTGGCCGGGTTGCTGTCGAGCAACATCCTCTTCACCGTCTTCGTGGTGGCGCTGCCCAAGGTGGCCCGCAGTCTGCACACCACGGTGCCCACCGTCACGTGGGTGGTCACCGGTCCGCTCTTGGCCGTGGCCGTCATGGCGCCCCTGGCCGGCAAGTTGTCGGACCGGTGGGGCCATCGCCGCTTCTATCTCATCGGCATGGTCAACCTTCTGTTCGTGGCCACCCTGTCGGCGGCTGCCCCCAATGTCGGCGTCCTGATCTTCGCCCGCGTGCTCGGCGGGGCCGTCGGTGCCGGTCTCGGTGCCTCCTCCATGGCCCTCGTCCTCGGGGCCTTCGACCGCGGCGACCGCGTGAAGGCGATGGGGTGGTGGTCCCTCGTCGGTGCCGGCGGCCCCGTGCTCGGTGTGGCCATCGGTGGACCCATCATCGAGACCATCGGATGGCGGTGGATGTTCGTGCTCGAGGTCATCATCGGTGCCATCGCCCTCGTCCTCGCCCTCCTCGTCCTGCCCGCCCACGCGCCGGGCCGCACGCGCACGAAGGCCGGCGGTCCGCCGCTCGACATCGGGGGAGCGGTCTTCGTCGCCCTCTGTGTCGGGAGCCTCCTTTTCGGTCTCAACCGCGGCCCCGTCCTCGGATGGCGCAGCCCCTTCGTCATCGGCGCCTTCGTTCTGTCCGGTGTCACGGGGATCGTGCTCGTGCTGATCGAACGCCGCGTCGAGGACCCGATCGTTCCCCTGCGCTACCTCAGGCAGCGCAACTTCGCCTTTCCCATCGGCGCCCAGATGTTCTCCAACTTCGCCTACCTCGGTGGTTTCTTCCTGTCTCCCCTTCTCCTCGAGGAGGTCTACGGCAAAGGAGAGTCGGCCGCCGGACTGTTCGTGATCCCCCGGCCCCTCACCTTCTCGTTGATCGCGCCCATCGCCGGTTATGTGGCCGTCCGCATCGGCGAACGCTCGGCCGCCGTCACCGGCACGTTGTGCGTGGTGTTGTCGATGGGGGTGTTCGCCCTCACCGGCAAGAACACCGGCGTCGCTCTCGTCGAGGTGGCCCTCGTCCTGTCGGGCATCGGACTGGGGGTGTCGTCGCCTTCGATCGCCTCGAGCATGGCCAATTTGTTCGACCAGAGCGCACTGGGAACGGCGGCCGCCACCCAGCAGCTCATGACCCAGATCTCGACCGTGGCCGGCATCCAGGTCATCCAGACCGTGCAGTCGTCGCAGGCCCACGGACTGCACGGCGCCGCCCTGTTGCCGTCGTTTCACACCGCCTTCCTCGTCGGGGGCGTCGTGGCCATCGGTGGCGTGGTGTGTGCCGCCTTCGTGCGGTCGGCCGAACGTCCGGGCGGTCGCCCGGCGATGAACGCCGCCGTCGCCACCGGCGATCTGCCGGCGGCCGTCTTTCAGTCGGATCACGATGGCGAGGAAGCGGTGGCCGGCTGAGCGTCGTCGACCTCGTGTCGTGGGCCCGCCCTGCTCTACGAGGGAGGCACTCGTCCTCACCGACAACCAAGTGGAGCGAGCCTTCCTCGAGCGACGACTGGCCGAGCTCCACACGTGAAGGTCTCGACCGCGCACAGGCGACGATGCCGACGCACCGGCCCCTGTCACAGAGACCAGCCGACGCCTAGAGAATCGAGGAGAGACGTCGGGCGAACGTGTGGACATCCCCCGGCCACCGGGCCAAGATGTATGTCCCGTCCTCGACGACGAAGGCAGGACGCTCGTCAGTGACGCTGTCCCTCGCCCTGCCGCTGGACTTGAGACCCGCATCGGGGGTGCCGGGGACGACGTCGAGGAAGTCGTCGGGGCGGGCGAGGGCCCGAGTGACCTCCTGCTGTACCGACATGTAGCCGACCGGCCGGCCCGGTTTGTCGTCGTAGGTGCGGTAGTAGTCCGGGTCCCAGAATCGGGTGAAGCGGGCGACACTCGACGCCCGGTGCTCGAGCGCCCACGTGAGAGCCGTCGTCCGCCGGCCGTAGAGCACCGAGCGACCGTTGGTCGGGTCGATGCTGCGCGCCGCCAACAGGACGCCATGACAGATGGCGGCCACCGGCTTGTCGTCGGCGAAGGCCTTGACCACGATATCTTGGAGGACGCCACTCTCGAGGTACGGGCGCATGCCTCGGGCCCGGTGGCCGCCGGGCAACAGCAGGGCGTCGTAGCCATCCCCGACGATGTCAGCCCAATGCCTCGGGGACAAGAAGGCCGGCGCCCGCACAAGCTCGGCATAGGCGGCCCGCCCTCGTGCGTCGGCCCGCAGCACCCGACCGATCCCGACCACGTGGGAGAGGCCGGGTACAAATCCCCAGGGATCGAGGCCGCGGCCCGTGACCATGAGCTCGTCACCCAGGGCCGGTGTGCCCGTCGGGGTGGCGAATCGCACCTCGTGGCCCAGGTCCGACAGGACCTTCCAACTGACCGCCACTTCGGTGGGGTCGAAGTCGCGCTCGGGTACGGGAATCAGGACGACGGCCACGCGGTCATCCTCACGCAGACCGGCCGACCGGTTCTACTTGCCTTCTCTCACGGCCAGCACAGGACGGGGACGGGCTGTCCACGGTGGACGACCTGTCACCGAGAACCAAAAGCAAGGTCCGGACCAGAGGCGTGGAGGACCGGTGGAGGGCCGGGCGGGCGGCCCGGGCCCGGGCGTAGCGACGGGCTTCGCTGCGGAGTTCGGCCTGCAGTTGACGGGTCAGCATCTGGGTCAGTCTCGGGTTCATCGTCGCCTTCTCCGTGACAGTGATGGTGGCGCTCGAGCATCGGTGGCGTCAGCCCCGTCTCACCGGCTATATATCTGTCACTGGTGATAATATATTGTCTCGATCCTCACCAGTCAAGGCGTTATAGAAGGTAAAGTAGGAAAACGATGGCACAGGCGATGCTGGATCCCGGGGGTTACGGCGGCACATACAAGTTCGTCGGGGGCCGGCTGTGCCTCGATCTGGTCAATACCGTCAGCTGGCCCGACGACCCCCGCCGTCACGACTGGCTCGACGTCTACGCCAATCTGATTTCCTGGGCCGACCAGGCAGGCATCGTCGACAGCGACGAGACGGCCACTTTGCAATCAGTGGGTATCTCCGATCCCGACAGAGCAGCCCGGGTGGTCGCCGGGGTCAGGCGTCAGAGAGAAGTGCTCGAGCTGATCTTCGGCGCCGTGGCCCGGGAGGAGCCCCCGCCCGGCGCGGCCATCGACGAACTCAACACCCTGCTGGCGGAGGCGACCGTTCGCCGCCGGCTGTCCGGCACTCCTTTGCACTGGTCGTGGGCCAAGGTCGAGGAACCGGAACAGCTCATGGCGTCCGTTGTCTACGACGCCGCCGATCTGCTGGCCGATGGCGACCACAGCCGACTCGGCTATTGCTCGGCCTGCAACTGGCTCTTCTACGACACCACCCGCAACCGCAGTCGTCGCTGGTGCGACATGGCCGACTGCGGTAGTCGTGACAAAGCTCGGAGTTACTACCGGCGAACCACCGGGTCGTGCGCTACTCGGTGATCTCGCGCAGGCGGTTGGCCACCTCGGCCGCCGTCGGGTCCGGCGCCGCGCCCTGGAGGGCCATCAGCTTCGACATGTCCCCGTCGACCTTGATCCGGCCCGCCATGAACGCCTGCATCCCGGCCGCGGGATTGCCCTCCACCAAGATGGCCTTGGCCGTGGCGTAGTCGAGAGTGATGGTGAGGTCGACGGGATCGATGTGGCCCAGTTCGAGCTTGGCCGCACCCTCGCTGGTGTCGAGATGAGCCTCGATCCCACCGGATCCGAACGGCACCTCGGTGACGTTCAGGTTCATCTTCATCTGGTGGGGGACGACGGCGCCCTTCCCCTCGTACTCCTGGCGGATCTTTCTGGCCTCGCTCACCCACTGGTCGCTGAGGAACGGGAATGTGGCCATCGTGGACGTGCTCCTTGTCTCGACCCAGGGTCGTCTCGATCCGTCGGCGCCGCTTTCGGGGCCGGGCGGGTCTCACCCTATCGGTCGGATTCCGGCCCTGAACAGCGCCGATAGCATGCCCCGGGTGACAGCTCCCATCATCCCCGGCGCCGAACCCTTCTCCCAGGCCGGCAGCCCGAGCGGTGTGCTCGTGCTGCACGGTTTCACCGGCAACCCGCAGTCCATGCGACCCCTGGCGGAGACTCTGGCCACCGCCGGCTACACCGTCGATCTCCCACTCCTGCCGGGTCACGGCACCGCCGTCGAGGACATGATCCCGACCCGGTGGCCGGACTGGTCGGCTGCGGCCGAGTCCGCGTATACGAAGCTGGCCGCCAACTGCGACGACGTCGCCGTCGTCGCCCTCTCCATGGGCGGGACCCTGGCCAGCTGGCTGGCCGAGCATCATCCCGAGATCCGCGGTCTGGCCCTCGTGAACCCGTTCATCGACCCCCCGGCCGAGAGTTTCCGCGACGTCCTGCGCGGCCTGCTCGGGGCGGGAACCGACGTCGCCCCCGGCGTCGGCTCCGACATCGCCAAGGAGGGGATGACCGAGTCGGCCTACCCCGGGACCCCTATCGCCGCCGCCCTGAGCCTGTTCGAAGGGATCGACGACATCGCCGCCCATCTGGGCCAGATCTCGTGCCCCGTGCTTCTGCTGTCGAGCCGCGCCGACCACGTGGTGCCGTCCTCGTCGGGGGACGTCCTCGAGGCCGGCGTCGGCGGTCCCATCGAACGGGTGTGGCTGGAGAACAGTTTCCACGTGGCGACCCTCGACAACGACGCCGACGAGCTCACGGCGCGCGTCCTCGCCTTCGTCGCCGGGGTCCTGTCGTGAGCGACGCCAAGCTCACGCGCGACGACGCCGCCTACGTGGCCCGTCTGGCGCGGATCGATCTGACCGAGGAGGAGCTCGACCTGTACGCCGGACAGTTGGCCGTCGTGCTCGATCATGCCGCCCATGTTGCCGCGCTCGACACCACCGGTGTCGAGCCCACCGCCCACCCGCTGCCACTGCAGAACGTGTTGCGCCCCGACGTGGCCCGCCCGTCGCTCGACCGCGATGTGGTGCTCGGTCAGGCCCCGGAGGTGGAGGACCATCGCTTCCAGGTGCCGAGGATCCTGGGAGACGCCCAGTGACCACGGCCCTGGCACTGGCCGAGCAGGTGCGCACAGGAACCGTCTCGGCCTCCGAGGTCGTCGAACGCCATCTGGCCGCCATCGACGATACCGACGGGGCCGTGCACGCTTTCCTGACCGTGCTCCACG
>PKWD01000366.1:166-15141 GCA_003131945.1 Acidimicrobiaceae bacterium | reverse complement strand
ATGAGGACCAGGGACAACCGACGGTGGCGCCGCCTCACCGGGATGGTCCGCAACACAGAGCAGAAGCGGCCACGGCCAAGCACTGCCGATCGATCTTAGAGCGCTGTCTCGCAGGGTCAATCTCGATGCTTTCTCCCTGGTCCCGGGTGGTGGTGATCTTCGGCGTCGAAAGGCGCCGGCTCCGAGGGGCGCGCCACGACGACCCCTGTCGCGGCGCCGGAGATTCCGAGGCCTGTCCGAATCCAGGGGGAAGGAACGGGCCCCCACCGAAACGCTTAAGAGCGGCGGCCCGGGACAATTCCTGGCCGTGGGCATTACATTCAGAGGTGACGAGGGTTTCGGAGGGATGAGCAGTGGAGGAACTGGACCAGGACCTGATCGGCACCGTCGGCCAGGTGACCTTGGCCATTGCGCCGTCGCATCCCGGAGAGGTGGTGCTCCCCGTCCGCGGGGGCACCGAGGCCTTTACGGCGTGCTCTGACGAAACCATCGCCAAGTATTCCCGGGTCGTGGTGGTCGAATGCCTCACCGGGCGGACGGTCTCGGTGACAACTCTGTCATGACTCGTAGACGCGGTTAAGGGGGTCTTCATGTTCTTCTGGAATGTTCCGGCACCGAACGAAGCGCTTCTCATCTCCGGATCGAGACGGCGGGCCGAGGACACCCAGTTCCGGATCGTGACCGGTCACGGGTGTTTCGTCATGCCCATCAAGCAGAAGGCGCGCTTTCTCTCGCTGTCGCTGCAGGAAGCCGAGATCGCCGAAGACTGCATCACCACCCAGGGCATCCGCCTCCACATCCGTGCCATCGCCGCCTTCAAGGTGGGCGACGACACGGCGTCGATCGCCAACGCCGCCCGACGCTTTCTGGCCGAGCAGGACCGCATGGAGGAGCTGGTGGGCCGCATCTTCGCCGGTCACCTCCGTTCGATCATCGGCAGCCTGACCGTGGAGGAGATCATCCGGGAACGTGACCGGCTGGCCCAGGAGGTCAAGGACGGCAGTCACGGTGAGATGGAGAAGCTCGGCATCGTGGTGGACTCGCTCCAGATCCAGGAGATCGAGGACTCGACCGGGTACATCAACAACATCGCCGCACCCCATGCGGCGGCCGTGGCCAGCCAGGCGCGGATCGCCGCCGCCAAGGCCGACCAGGAGGCCACCCAGCGCGAACAGGAGGCATCGGCGCTGAAGGCGGAGTACGTCCGCGACACCTCCATCAAGCAGGCCGGGTTCTCAGCGGAGACAGAGCAGGCCAAAGCCAAAGCGGCTCAGGCCGGACCTCTGGCCGAGGCCGAAGCGTCCCAGCAGGTCATCGAGCAACAGACCCATCTGGCCGAGCGCGCCGCCCAGCTCACCGACAAACGACTCGAGTCCGAGGTGCGACGCCCCGCCGACGCCGAGGCCTACAAACTCAAAACACTGGCCGACGGCAACCGGGACAAGGTGAAGGCCGAGACAGAGGCCGAGGCCTTCCGGCTCCGTACGTTGGCCGAGGCCAACCGCGACACGGTCAAATTCAACACCGAAGCGGAAGCGAACCGGCAACGGATGATCGCCGACGCCGCCGGCGACGCCGAGAAGGTCAGAGCGGCCGCCGACGCCCAGGCCAAGAAGCACGAAGCCGACGGTGAGGCCTACGCCCAGCGGACCGTGGCGGCGGCCGAGGCGGAAGCGATCAACGTGAGGGCGGCATCCCTGGCCGACGGGAACCAGGCTCTGATCGCCGCCAACAAGCTCATCGACGTCCTGCCCAGCCTGGTGGCCGAGGCGGCCAAGGGAATCTCAGGGTCGAACCTGACCATCCTGAACGGGACCGACGGGGTCAACCAGGTTGCCGCCGGAGTCGTGAGCCAAGGCCTGTCCATCTACGAGGCATTGCGGAATTCCGTGGCCTCGACCAAGGCCGCTCTCCCCGAGGCCCCAGCCGCCCCCGGGAGCAACGGCAAGGACATCGAGAGGGCGGCCACGCCCAAGCAGTGACCCTATGAGCGGGCCCGGCTCGATGATCCACCCGTTTCGGGCAGGTTCGAGATGATGACCCGCTGCCCGTCGCTGACCCAACCCCGCTCCGGCAGAGTGACCGGCACCGTCGCGGGCCCGTCGAACTCCTGGGGCGTCGCCCCCACCCCGATACAGCCGTCCCCCACGGGGCAGCTCAAGGGGTAGACGAGGGCGAGCGAGGATCCATCGACTTCCGGCAGTGCCAAGGGGGCCCAGGTGGTACCTCCGTCGTGGGTGGCCTCGATCACCGGGTTCTCGTAACCGCCATGGCTGGTGGAGCTGGCGGCCGAGATGAAGCAGTCCTGGGCTGTGGCACAACTGACCGAGACGGCGATCGTCGGCCAGGTCGACGGTGCCGGTGTCACCCGCCAGGTGGCGCCGCCATCGGCGGTGGTAGCGAGGGTGATGGCACCACCGCTGGGCGAGGGATACGCCATCATGCAGTGCAGCGTGTCGCCGCAGGACATCAGGATCACGCCTTCACCGACGGCCAGGGGAACTGACGTCACCGTCCATGTGCGACCGCCGTCGGTGGATCGCAGGGCATCCATGGCGCCGGTGGCGGGCGGCGGGGCCGCATCGGCCGGCGCCAGGCCGATGCAACCGCCATCGGGATCGCAGCGCAGGGTGAACAAGCCGACCGTCCCCTCCGCCGAGGGGACAGAACTCGCCGCCGTCCACGTCGCCCCGCCATCGGTGCTGAAGAGGAAGGTACCGGCCTCGGCCGCCGCACTACCCGATTGTCCGAGGACGTGGACCACGCACTGCGTGGCGGTGGCACACGACACCTGGTCGATGGCGGCCCCGGACATGCCTGACGGGGCATTCAGAGACTCGATACTCCAGCTCCGGCCCCCATCGGTGGTGACAGTCAACTGAAGCAGCCCCGGACCTCCGGCACCGGCGGGTCCGTCGGCCGACGCCGCCCCCACACACACCTCGGTCGTGGGACACGAAAGTGGCCCCCCGGCGAATTGCTCATGGTCGGGCAGGGCGGCCGTGGCCTGCCAGGTGACGCCGCCGTCAGTCGTCCGTTCCACACCGGACACCCCACCGGTGGCGTCGGCGTAACAGACGGTGGCCGTCACGCACACGAGGTCACCGGACTGGGGCCCGGAGCCGACTGACTGGAAGGGAGAAGTGGTCGAGTCGACCAGATGCATCTTGAGGCTCGCCACCGATACCGGCCCTGATGCCCCGTGCCGGCCCGAGCCGGACGGCCCGTTGGTCCGTGGCACGACGACGAGCAGAATCACGGCCGCCGCCACGGCGACACTGGCCGCCACCGAGCGCCCGAGGCGACGGCGAAGCAGCGGCCTCAAACGGGCCTGGTGGCGTGGCTCCGTTGCTGGCTCAGACTCTGGGTATCGAATGGTGTCGGCCACAGCGTGGGCGATCTGGTCACCCACCTCATCGGCGGGCCAGTCGATCATTCCCAGACCCCGCAGCTCGTTCACCACGATCCTGTCGGGGGAAGGCGATACATGGGTGGCGGCGTGTGCCCGTCCGGTGCCGGGAGGCACGGCGGTGATCTCGTCGATCATCCGATCGACTTCCAACAGACGTGTCTCTTCGTTCATCTCGGGTCCCTCTCGTCTTCTTCGGATTCGATGGTGAAGCTGCTGAGTTCGTGGCCCAGGGCCACTCGCAGGGCCGCCAAAGCACGCACCTGCAACTGCCGGACGGCGGCTTGGCTGCGATCGATGAGTTGCGCCACCTCGCCGGTGGACCGGCCTTCGAGGACCCGGAGCCGGAGCACCGCACGATGGTCCGGCGCCAGGCCATCGAGGGCGGCGAGCAGGATGTGGCGGCGATCACTGTCGACGGCCAGGTTGTCGGGACCCGGTCCGAACGCCACTTCTTCAGGCACCTCCGAGGTCACCACCGGCCTCGTCGGTCGGGCCCGCCACCGGTCGCGGGCCAGATTGTCGGCGATCCGTAGGAGATAAGAGGCGAACGGCAGCCCCCGGTCCTCGAAGCGCGGCAGCGACCGCAAGGCGCGCAGGAACACCTCCTGGGTCAGGTCCTCGGCCTCAGCCGGTGCGTCGGTGAACCGGGCGAAGGACCGGTAGACGGCCTTCCAATTCCGCCGGCAGAGGGCGTCGAGGGCCCGCCCGTCGCCCGCGCGCGCCGCCCGCAGGAGCGTCGAGTCGTCGGTCTCGGCACCGATGGCACCATCGAAGGACTCCGAATCCCGGTTGCCGGACCGTTCGGACCTCCCCACCGTCTCCACCACCGCGCCCTCTTTCGCCTCAGGCTCCGACCGCCCGCCGAGGTCGTAGGAACATCCTCACCCTAAGGAAACGAGTCCCGGGCCAAGATGTGACGGTCGCGTCAGTGCCTCAGCTCGGAGGACGGCTCCCCCATCCCTGGCACAATGAACCACGCTGGCCACCGGAGTGCCGGGTCCGCACGACCAGGGAGGACAGATGAAGGAGCTCCAGGGCAAGGTGGCCGTCATCACCGGCGGCGCCAGTGGCATCGGCCGGGCCGTGGCCGAAGCGGCGGTCGCCGCCGGCATGAAGGTGGTCCTGGCCGACATCGAAGAGACGGCGCTCAAGGAGGCCGACGCCGCTCTCGGAGCCTCGGGGGCGGAGATTCTGTCTGTCATCACCGACGTATCGGTGGGCTCGTCGGTCGACGAGCTCCGGGACAAGGCCCTCACGCGGTTTGGTGCCGTCCACCTCGTCCACAACAACGCCGGCGTGGCCGTCGGCGGCCCGATATGGACCGTCTCCGAAGCCGACTGGACCTGGGTGATGGGCGTGAACCTGTGGGGCGTGATCCACGGCATCAGGGCCTTCGTTCCCGTTCTCCTCGAGCAGGGCGAGGGTCATGTGGTGAACACGGCGTCACTGGCCGGGCTCACCTCGCCGGGCATGCTCGGTCCCTACAACGTGACCAAGCACTCGGTCGTGACCATGTCCGAGACTCTCTACCGCGACCTCGGCGCCATCGGATCACGGGTCGGTGTGTCTGTCCTCTGCCCCGGTTTCGTCCACACCCGTATCGCCGAATCCGATCGCAATCGGCCGGACTGGGCTCCGGCTGCGGCTCTCCCGCAAGGCGTGGAGTTCCAAGGAGTCGTCCGGAATCTGGTGGCCGGGGGCATCGAGCCGACCGACGTGGCCGAGAAGGTGCTCTATGCCGTCCGCCACAACCGCTTCTACATCCTCACCCACGATGACACCCGGGCCATGGTCGAGACCCGCATGCGCGACATCCTGGAGGACCGCAACCCGAGCGCCGCACCCATCGGCTGACCCACATCCGGGCGCTGACACCGTCCCCCCGGCGCGCTACCGTCCACTCACAGACGTCACCACCAAGGAGTTCACCGTGCCCACATTCTCTTCCTACCCGGCCAACACCCCGTCATGGGTCGACCTCCAGACACCTGACCCGAAGGCGGCCCAGGCGTTCTACGGATCGGTCTTCGGATGGACCACGGCCGACCTGGGCCCCGACGCCGGTGGCTACGGGATGTTCCAACAGGACGGGGCCAACGTCGCCGGAGTGGGGCCCACCATGGGTGAGGGCCAACCGCCGGCCTGGACCAGCTACGTGAATGTGGTCGACGCTGAAGCCACCGTGGCCCGGGCCACCATCGCCGGTGCCACCATCTTCATGGAGCCCATGCAGGTCATGGACGCCGGCCACATGGCGCTGTTCGCCGATCCGACCGGGGCCGTCATCGGCATCTGGCAGCCCGGACAGCACACGGGGGCCGCCGTGGCCAACGATCCGAACACCTGGTGCTGGAACGAGCTGAACACCCGCGACACGGCCAAGGCCACCAGCTTCTACACCCATGTGTTCGACTGGGAGACCGAGAAGGCATCCTTTGACGGCATGGACTACTTCGAGTGGAAGAACGCCGGCACCACCATCGGCGGGATGCTCGAGATGCCCGCCCAAGTCCCANNGTCCCGGCCCACTGGCTCGTCTACTTCGCGGTCACCGACACCGACGCCACCGTGGCCGCCGCCGAGAAGCTCGGGGCCACCGCCATCGTGGCCGCCACCGACATCCCGCCGGGCCGCTTCGCCATCCTCGCCGACCCCGCCGGCGCCATGTTCGGTGTCATCAAGATGAAGGCCGCTACCACCCCTTGATCACGGGCGGTCGAAGGGCGCTGCCGACCGACGAATTCCGGCCCGGCTCGCTCTCACGCACGGTGGACGGCGGGACGACGTGGACGACGGCCCGGCCGGCGCCAACCTGACCACGGGTGGTCACCGAGGTCGGTGGAACTTCGTCCACACCTGGGTCGTCTATATCCTCGGACGAGCGAGATGGAGCGCGGTGAGCCAAACCCGGACAGTCGTATCGGTGATCATCGCCGCGGCATTGCTGGCCGGCGGCTGCGTCAATCACAGGACAGCTGCGCCGCACCGCTCGACCACCACGACCGCGGCCACCGGCATTCTGACCGGCACCGCGCAGGCTTGTGCCGGTCTGAACTATGCGCCCACGGCTCACCTGCAGGTCTACCGGGGACAGGTGCTGGTGGCGAGTCAGAAGGTCCCGACCGACAGCACGTACCGCTTCGTGCTGCGCGCCGGCCACTACGACATCACCAACACCGGAACTCCCGACCGGGGATCGGCGCATCCGGTAACAGTGACGGCGGGCCACGCGTCGGGCGTGTACGTGCCGAACGAATGTATGTGACGTCCCTCTCAGATGCCCTTCGACCCTCCAGCCAGCGCGGCCAGGGCCTCCTCGTAGCGACCACCGAATTCGACCCGCGTGACATCACGCAGATCCAGTTTGGTCGGTTCGTGTTTCCAGACGGCACCGGGGTCGATCTCCGACAGTCGGAGGCGACGGTCGGAGACCGATAGAGCCCGGCCCACGAAACAGACATCGGGACGGGCATCCTCCACGAAGACAGTGACCAGTGAGGATCGTTGAGCGGCCGATTCGATGAGAGATCGGACCGAATCGAGCTCGATCCCGGGGATCGGCAGCGCCGTTTGGTCGAAGTGCGCCAAGGCTCGAGCCGGAAAGTCCGACCGGTCGTCCCACCGCCTCACCCGCTTCACATCGCCGACCCGTATGGCGCCGTAGCCATTGAGGAGCCAGTCGTGACTGACGAGCTGAAGCAGAGCCCAACGCCGTCCTAACCCGACGAGGTACCCCTCCAAGCGGTCAGCCTTCTTGATACTCCGATCGATCCGGACGAGGGCATTGGTCTTGGCCGCCACCGACAGGCAGCCTCGGATCTCGATTGACGCCTTAGCCACCGGTGCATCATAGGTAACCGCTGACCGACCCGAATACGGAGATCGGCGGCTCTACCCGGACGCTCTTGCCGCGCCCAGAAGCGTCACGAACAGAACCGCCGGGGCCGACGTCCGGTTGTGCCAGGCGTGACGGGTACCGTTCTGGACCACGCAGTCGCCGGCACGGAGCTGTACCTCTTCGCCGTCGTCGAGCTCCAGCCAGACTTCACCCGAGACCACGAGATCAAGATCGACGGTGTCGGTGGTGTGCATCCCCGGACGGTCCGGTTCCATGACCTCGGCCAGGCCCGGAAGTTTGGTGCCGAGTTCCACCAGCGCAGCCTCGAGATCAAGATCGTCGGGCAGAGCCACGGAATCGGGTCCGAGAGTGAAGAAGCCGAAGCGGTACCCGCCCGGAGGTGGGAAGTAGCCGTCGTGGTCGGGGGCACGACCATCGGTCGGAAGCGTCGGCGGTGTGTCGGCACCCCACAACCGATGGAATTCGGTCCCCGGCACAAGGGACACCGTGATCGGCTCCACCTGGGTATCGGCCACGATGACGGACGTCCCGTCCTTCTTCTGACCGGTCACCACGCAGCGCATGGCCATCACACCTCTCCTTCTCCTGGGTCCGCGCAGTGCGGTGCCGGGTTGGCGAAGCCCAGACGTTAGCCAAGCCCCGATAACCCTGCCCCGGCATCGCCTGGCGTGGACGAGCGGTCGGGCAGCGCAACGCGCCCACAACGGTCGGTTGTGGCCCACCGTCCGGATCTCGCCGGGCTTCAGGAGCGTCCTCTGCGAGCCGACGACACCCATGTGACGTCCACCACCGGGCCGCCACAGTTGGTGGAAGGAGGATTCTTGGGACCCACGATCCAACGCCGCCGTCGTGAAGGCGGGTTCTCCTCCAGCGCCGGGTTGATTTCGATGGCGGCCGGACTGCTTGTTATGGCTGTTCTCCTTCTGTTCAGCATGAATGTCTTCAGTAGCGGAACCGGCGGCGCCACGACATCGCAGAACCCGTCGATCCTCAGTCGATCGACGGCCGAGAGTCAGATCAAGCTGTGTTCCGAAGGTCGCGATTCGAGCTACGGCAGCCCGCCGAGCTCCGCCCAACAGGCCAAGTGTGTGCGTGACCTGCTCGGAGAGATCTCGGCTGGCGGATAGACCGGGATGAAGTCGATCACCTATGGGGTCGGCCACGTCGGCGGGTCGTCGGCGTAACCGGTGGGCGGTAACGGCCAGTGCAAGGGCCGATCGCCCAGCGTGCCCGGCGGTGTCACGGCCGTGACCGGCCCGATGGCGCTCTCGAGTTCAACCAACCAACTTCGTGAATCCGGTTCCGCCGCCGGTGCGCCGGCGTCGTCGGCACGTTGCATTCCCTGGGAGGTCAACCACAACGCAGTGCGGGCCAGGGACAGGCGCCGCACATGCGTTGCGCCCTCGGCCCCCTGGCGGCGAAGTCCATCGAGTGCCGCCGCAGCGCCGAGATACCCGGTTCCGTGGTCGAGCAGCTGGCAAGGAAGGGCACCGGGTTCGACGGCGGTGAGCGACTCGCCCATGGCGATGCCGGTGGGCGCCTGTACGACGCTGTCGAATCCGCGTCGGCCGGCCCACGGACCGCTGTGGCCCCAAGCGTCGAGGTACACCACCACGATGCCGGGGTGACGCTCGACCAGCGCTTCCTCGCTCAGGCCGAAACGGTCGAGAGCGCCCGGGCGGTAGCCGCACACGAGCAGGTCGGCCCGCTCCAAGAGTTCCTCCAAGGTGGCGACACCTGGCGGCGATCTGAGATCGAGGAAGGCGCTGCGTTTGCCGAGCAAGGTGTCGGCCACCGCTCCCGATCGCATGTCCGGGTGGCCGGGAGGGTCGAGTCGCAGCACCTCGGCGCCGAGAGCGGCCAGGAAGCGGGTACAGACGGGCCCGGCGATCACCCTGGTGAGGTCGAGGACACGCACACCGGTCATGGGAAGATCGGACGGGCCCCGCCTACGGGGTGCGCCGTCTCCGGTCATGCGCTGACCGATCAGAGCCTCGGCCGCCAGTGCTCGGCCCTGAGGATGGGCTTGCCACATCTCGATGGTACGGACCGCCGTGGCGATCCCTCCGGCGAAGAACACGCGCTCTTCGACCTCCTGCGCCGGGAGGGTGGCCACCACGGAGGCCACGGCGTCCACGTCCTCCGAGGTCCCCAAGGCGCCCACCAGAGCGCTTCGGTGCCACGGGTAGTTGGCGTGGGTGCGTACCCAACCGTCCGCCGCCGTCCAGAACCGCGACAGCGGGGCGAAGCTCGCTCCGACGCCACGTCCGGCGATGGAGAAGAAGCGTTCGCTGCGGACGGCGTCAGCCACATGACCGCGGTCCAGCCGCACCGTGGTGGCTTTTCCTCCTCGCTGCTCGGACAGTGCGACAGCGCTCAGCAGTGCGGTGGCCACGCTGGCCACGGCTGCCTGCTCCACGGCGAAGCGCGACGGAAGGTGCCCCGATGTCCCTGTCACCTCCACCGGCGCCGGCTGGGGGGGATGCGATCCCGACTCGTCGCCGGTCGCCGCCGCCCAGGCTTGACCGAGGAGGTCCTCTTCCAGGCTCGACATCACCCTGTCCAGGGTACGGCGGCACGGCACGGGCCCATGAAGCAACAGCAGGGCGGACCTGCGTAAGGTCGTCGCCATGGACCCGGGCATGGAGGAGATCCACGATGGTGACACGGTCTGGCGCTTCGACCGGGACTTCCTGACATCGCGGTGGGAGTGCTTATGGGGTCGGGGGTGCCAAGGCATCGGGCCCCGGCCGGCCGAGGATCTCGGCCTCGGCTGCTGTTCCATCGGTGCTGACCTGGGTGATGAGGACGAGGCTCGGATGATCGCGGCGCTGGCGGCCACGCTCGATCCTGTCCTCTTCGAGCGTCACACCGAGGCCGGCCGAGGTGGCATCTTCACCGATGACGCCCGGACCCATACCCGCGTCGTCGACGGAGCCTGCATCTTTCTCAACCGTCCCGGATTCACCGGTGGTGCCGGCTGCGCGTTGCACCTGGCGGCCATCGAGGCCGGCGAATCTCCCATCGACTGGAAGCCGTCGGTGTGTTGGCAACTTCCCATCAAGGTGGACTGGGAGGAGGCTGCTGATGATGCCGAGGTGGCGACGGTGCACCGTTGGACGCGCCGCGACTGGGGCGCCGAGGGCGAGACGATGGCGTGGTGCTGCACCGAGGGTTCGTTGGCCTATGGGGGTGACCGGCCGGTGATCGACTCACTGGGACCGGAGTTGGAGGCCATCGTCGGGACCGCCGTCTACGTCGAGTTGCGCCGGCGGTTGACTGAGCCGTAGCCGCCGACCGACAGGGGGCCGATCCGGTGTCAGCCAAGAACAACCGTCAGCGTTTCAGTCCGTACGTCAAGTGGGTGACCCCCGCCGACACCTGGACCGAGCGCTGAACGAGCTGCCGTGGTTTCCCACCGGCGAACAGGGGCGTACCTGACCCGAGCACCACGGGAGCGAGGTGAATGCGGAGCTCGTCGACCAGCCCACCGTCGACACACTGGCGCACGACGTCGCCGCCGCCCATCACCGACACGTTCTTCGACCCCGCCGCCATCCGCGCCTGGTCGATGGCCGACGTGAGCCCATCGGTCACGAACGTGAAGCGAAGGTCGAGGCGGACCTTTTCCGGAGCCGCGTGGGTGACGACGAAGAACGGCGGGGGCCCGACGAGTCCGGCTCCGTAGCCCATCTCGTCGCTCCAACCATGGGGTCCGTCGACGAAGTCGAACAGACGACGCCCCATCACGACGGCGCCGGTTGCCTCGGTGGCCTCACGAAGCACCCGGGCGTCGATCTCATCGCCTGTCTCCATGGCCCAGAAGTGCAGCGGCTCGCCGCCTCTACCCAAGCCGTGTTCCAGATCAGGGGCAGGTCCGGTCACGAACCCGTCCAGTGACATGGATATGTCAGCCACCACCATTATCATCATCGGACCATCCTCGTCAGCCGACCGGCACGGTGCAGACGATAGGCTCGCCGCATGCGGGGGCGGGCCGATGCAGACTTCGATGTGCTGATCGTGGGTGCCGGTCTGTCGGGCGTGGGCGCCGCCTGCCATCTCCAGACCGAGTGCCCGGGCAAGACGTTCGCCATTCTCGAGGCAAGGGCCCAGAGTGGCGGAACCTGGGATCTGTTCCGCTACCCCGGTGTCCGCTCGGACTCGGACATGTTCACCCTGGCCTACGCCTTCAGGCCGTGGAAAGGGACGGAGGCCATCGTCGACGGGCCTTCGATCCTCAGCTATATCCGTGAGACGGCGCGCCAACGCGGCCTCGACGAGAAGATCCAGTACGACAGCCGCGTCGCTCATGCCACGTGGTCGTCGGCCGCCGCCCGGTGGACGGTCGAAGTGGAACGCTCTGATACCGGGAGCACCGATCACCTCACCTGTCGCTTCCTCTTCGGCAACACCGGGTACTACCGCTACGACGCCGGCTACACGCCCCACTTCGAAGGCGGTGAGAGCTTCACCGGCCGCATCGTGCACCCCCAGCAGTGGCCCGAGGACCTCGACTGCACGGGCCAGCGCGTCGTGGTCATCGGCAGCGGCGCCACCGCCGCTCGCCCGTACCTTCGTCCGCTGGAAGAACATGCTGCTCACCTGGTGGATCCTCCAGCTCAGCCGGCACGCCCCGAAGTACATGAAAGAGCTGCTCCTCAAAAGTGTCACCAGCCAACTACCGGATGGATACGACGTCGACACCCACTTCACGCCCCTCTACCAGCCGTGGGACCAGCGTCTGTGCTTCGCTCCCGACGGGGACCTCTTCGCCGCCATCAGCCAGGGAAAGGCGTCCGTGGTCACCGATCGCATCGACTCGTTCACCACGACGGGGATACGACTCGAGTCGGGCGACACGTTGGCGGCCGACGTGATCGTCACCGCCACGGGCCTCACCATGCAGATGCTCGGGGGGATGACGATCGACGTCGACGGGGGCAACGTCGACGTCGGTGAGGCCGTGGCCTACAAGAGCGTCATGCTCTGCGGTGTACCCAACCTGGCGTTCACTTTCGGCTACACGAATGCCTCATGGACACTCAAGAGCGATCTGGCTGCTCGCTACGTCTGCCGGCTCCTCAACCACATGGAGGCACGGGGTTACTCGGCCTGCACGCCGGTCGAACCCGATCCTCTGCTGCCGACGGCTCCGTACCTCAACCTGTCAGCCGGCTACGTGCAGCGCTCGGAAGGACACTTCCCCAAACAAGGAACGAGGGCACCGTGGCGGGTTCGTCACAACTATCCCCTCGACGTCTTGATGTTCCGCTATGGCCACGTGGACGACGGGGTCGCATTCTCCACCAGCGCCCATTACAAAGAGCCCGCTGTCAGCACGGGGTAAGGCTTCTGAGCCGCCCCCGGAGGTGATCGATGTCGGAGCAGCCAGAAACGATGGAGGGTCTCGCCCGACAGGTGCGGATCGCTCTCGACGCCGCCGATCTTTCCTCCTTCAGTGAGCTCCTCGACCCCGACGTGACCTGGGGTGCACCCGGCGCCCGTCGGCCCAGCTGCCGCAACCGTGACCAGGTTCTCGCCTGGTACGAGCGCGGTCGCCAGGCGGGGGTCCGAGCCCAGATCTCCGACGTCAGCATTCTCGACGATCGGCTCCTCGTCAGCCTGACCGTGCGCGGGGCACCGGCGGCCGAGGACCGTGGTGGAGCGGCCCTTCGCTGGCAGGTTCTCACGGTGCGCGACGGTCGCATCGTCGACATCGTCGGGTTCGACGACCGGGAAGATGCCGTGTCGCATGCCGGAAGGTAATGGGCCGTTACTTGAACCACGCTGACCAGGGAGAACGCCTCCGGGAACTCCTGGAAATGGCCCCATCGTGGTCCCAGAGGGTGAAAACTCGAACCAAGCGGACCTTCCGGCGGCTGGAGACCCACCGGGTAATCGCACTACTAGCGGCCTACGAAAATGGGGTAACCCCTCAACGATCTGGCTGAGCAGTTTGATCTCCACCGCTCGACCGTGCTTGACCATCTGAACCGCTCACCCGTGGATGCCGACGACGGTCGGCCGCAGATGGCCACCGGCACCGACTCCTCCGGTGTCTTGCCATTGAGAGCTGTCGTTGATCTTTCCGCCGCTGGCCTGGCCGATGACTATGGCGGCAATGGCTCCAGCCAGCCAGATGGCCAGGACCAGTCGCCGTCGCCGGAATGCCAAGTGAGCGAGTCGGAATAGGTAGCTCGACATGGGCAGGCCTCCTCAGATTGGGTGCGGGTATCGAGTTCGGATGACGATGTGGTGCTCTACTCAGACGTTCAGTGCAACACTCGGCTCACCGCTCGAATCCGGGGCCGTCACTCCCGGCTTGTCGCGTCGACCCGTTATCGCCAGCGACGCCACGGCCCCTCGCCGGAGCAGTAGCCCGGGGATGACGGCCCCGGCCACCAGGAAGACGGCGGCATAGGTGAACACGACCCGGTAGCCGTGGACCGTGGCTTGAGCCTGCAGCGTGGCCACCGAGGTTGCCGTCGCGTGGTTGGCCAGGGCGTAGGCGGTCACCGCGCTGGCGGCCAGGGTGTTGAGCAGCGACGTGCCGACCGAGCCACCCACCTGCTGGCTGGTGTTCAACATGGCCGAGGCGATCCCGGCGTCACTGGTCAGGCCGACGGTGGCCACGCTGGCGGAGGGAGCCATGATCTGCCCCATCCCGAGGCCCAGGATGACGAGCGCCGGGAGGATCACGGTCACGTAGCTCGAGTGAAGCCCGATGCGAGTGAGCAGCAGCATGGCCACTGCCCCTATCACCATGCCGGTGGCCACCATGANNACGATCATCGGCAGGTAGGCGACGCCGGTCCGGACGGGGGAGTAGTGGAGCGTGTCCTGCATGTAATAGGTGAGGAATAAGAACATGCCGAACGACGCGATCACGACCGTGAACACGGCGATGTAGGCACCGGCCCGGTTGCGGTTGACCACGATGCGCAGCGGGAGCAGCGGCTGGGACACCCGTCGCTCGATGGCGACGAAGATGGTAAGCAGCACGGCGGAGGCCACCAGGCTGGCGATGGTGTACCTGTTCCCCCACGAGGTGGTCTCGACGTGGGAGAACCCGTAGACCAGGGCGAACAGCCCGGTGCTGGCGGTGATGGCACCGGGCAGGTCCAGACGGGGCCGGTTGGCGGCCCGGCTGTTGGACAGGAGACGGGCGGCACCGGCGATGGCCACGGCGCCGATCGCCACGTTCACGAACAGCGTCCAGCGCCACGAGGCGTAGGAGGTGAGGATTCCTCCCAGTAGCAGGCCGAGGGCGCCGCCGCCTCCGGAAATGGCGCCGTAGATGCCGAAGGCCCGCCCCCGTTCGCTCGGGTCGGTGAACGTCGTGGTCAGCATGGCCAAGGCGGCCGGAGCCAGCAGGGCGCCGAAGGAGCCCTGGAGCACCCGGGCGACCAACAGCATGGTGAAGCTGGTGGAGAAGCCACCGAGGGCCGAGGCGGCGGCGAACCCGGCCAGACCGATCATGAGGGCTCGCTTGCGGCCGAGGATGTCGGAGAGGCGACCGCCGAGCAGCAGGAGGCTGCCAAAGGACAGGGCGTAGCCGGTCACGATCCNNGCCCAGCACGGCCAGGATCAGCCACCGCCGGTCGTGGTAGGGGCTCTGCGCCGGCGGTGCGTCAGCTTCCGCTGGCGCCGTCATCAAATGACTCGTCATGGCCTTTCCTCACTCTCTGGGTGATTTCTCTC
>PKWD01000366.1:0-134 GCA_003131945.1 Acidimicrobiaceae bacterium | reverse complement strand
AGGTGCGCTCGGACGCCCAGGCAGATCTACTCCGTAGTTCGTCACGGACGATCCGATGCACGGAACAGGGCGCGTATTTAGGTGGAGGGCTCGAGCAGCTGAAGATCAATCTCGACCTTCACCACATCGCCAAG
>PKWD01000281.1 GCA_003131945.1 Acidimicrobiaceae bacterium | reverse complement strand
TGACACCGAGCCGCGGCGGTAGGCCCCATCGGCCGTGATGACGACCCGAGCGTCGGCATCGAGTGTCCGGGCGGCCATGGACTCGGCCGAAAAGCCGCCGAACACGACCGAGTGGGGAGCGCCGAGGCGGGCACAGGCCAGCATGGCCACCACAGCCTCGGGGATCATGGGGAGGTAGATCATGACCCGGTCGCCGGCACGAACCCCCAACTCCACGAGGGCATTGGCCGCCTTGCACACCATGGTGAACAGGTCGCTATAGGTGATCGTACGGGTCTCGTCGGCCGGATCCCCGATCCAGTGGAATGCGACCCGGTCGCCGTGCCCGGCTTCGACATGACGGTCGACGCAGTTGTAGGCAGCGTTGATCCGACCGCCCACGAACCATTTGGCGAACGGCAGGTCCCACTGGAGGACCTGGTCCCAATGGCGCTCCCAGGTCAGTCGCTCAGCCTGTTCGGCCCACCACGCCTGCTGGTCGGCGGCCGCTTCGGCGTATATGCCGGGCTGGGCGTTGGCCCGCTTGGCGAAGCCGTCCGGTGGCGGGAACCGGCGGGTCTCGTGGAGCAGGGCCGCCAGTGCCTCTCCGCCATCGGAATCCGGTTTGTCGGTCATGGCACATTCTCGTCTCTTTCGGCCGACATGACCGGTCAGCGAGGAGAAGAGGCTTGGGTGCCCGGGGCCAGTGGCATCAATGGGATGACCGCCTTCTTGAAGGTCTCGTTGACCACTCCACCGAAGGACGCATACCAAGCCGCCGCAGCGGTGGCGATGCCCACCCAGCCACCGATCTTGGTCATGTGGGCGCTCGCATTGAAGGCTCCGATGGTGAGGAACACGAAGGTGATGGTCAGGAGAACGAAGACAGCTACGACGGCGCCCGATACCCTGAAGGAGGCAATGGTCATGTAGAAGGTGAAAATCGTCCAACCCAGGAGAAAGACGCCCACGGCGACCGGTATATCGGCGGCGACCTTGACGCCGGGGAGAATCGATCGGGCCAGCACGTAATAGGAAATCCAAAAGGCGCCATAGGAACTAAAGGCGAGGGTACCGAATGTGTTCTTGCGCTTGAATTCCCACATGCCGGCCAAGAGTTGGACGACGCCGCCATAGACGAGAGCCAAAGCCAAGGCGGCGTCGGCGCCGGCACCCCAGACATTGGTATTCCCGAGACTCAGGGCGAAGGTGGTCATGGCGAATGCGGCCAGGCCCAGTGGTGCTGGGTCGGCCACGGAATGGGTCGCCGGTGGTGGGACTTCTTCTGGCGTGATCGACATGGTTTCCCCCTTGGCNNGCGATGGCCCCCCTTTATTGGCGGGGCGGACGCAGCCTAAGCCAACTGCGGTCATCATGGACAGTCGTCCATGGCGGTTCAAGATCTGACTGCTCTCCGTCGCGAAGCAGCCGGAATGATCGCCGAACGGTGGGTGGGGTAAGACGAACGGTCCTCGGCGAAGCGAGCCGGTGACCGTTGTGTCACACTGCTCGAGGGAAAGTCAGAACGGGATTGTTACCTGGCGGACAAGGATCACCCGGCGTCCACTAGGCGCAGTATTGGGGGATTCGTGCGAGAGGTCGTGTCTCCACAGCATAAGAAGGGGAGTCTCCACAGTCACCTGGTCGGGTCCAGGATCGGATTCCTCGCCCCCAAGATGGCGGACTCCAGGAATCGGCGAATCAAATGAAGGTCCCGATATCGCCGGCGCTGAGCGTTACCAGTGAGCGAGCGCAATCCGAGGTCATCCGGTTGACATGACGAATCCGGCAGCACCGCACCGTCTGAGGTGGTCACTGGGTCACCCAAATGTTGTTGGTCTGCTCGCTTCGCTCTCAAACGGGAAATTCGAGAACGTCGCGGCCACACGATCGGCGCACTGACCGAGCCTTCCGCTCCGTCAGGAGTCTTTCCGGCCGGAAACCGCTGTCGCTTTCTGTCCGATCCACGCCGAGTACAAGGCCGCATAATGGCCGCCCAGTCCGAGCAGCTCGGCATGGGAGCCGAGTTCGAGGAGTTCGCCGTCATCGACCACCCCCACCCTGTCCGCCCGTTCGGCAGTGGACAACCGGTGGGCAATGACGATGACCGTTCGCCCCGTCATCAGGGCAGAGAGCGCCTTTTCGACGACGGACTCTGTTCCGGGGTCGAGGTTCGACGTCGCCTCGTCGAGGATCAGCACATCGGGATTGGCCAGCGCGGCGCGAGCCAACGATACGAGTTGACGCTCGCCGGCTGAAAGACGCGATCCGCGTTCGCGGACCTCGGTGTGAAGGCCTTCGGGAAATGCATCGAAGCGTTCCTCGCAGCCGATGGTTCGAAGCGCCCTGCGGACATCCTCCTCCGAAGCGTCGAAGTCGGCCAGGCGCACATTGTCGAGGATCGTCCCGTGGAACAAGAACCCCTCCTGGGGCACCACAGCGATATGACGACGAACGGATGCGAAGGTGGCATCCTTCAGATTCACTCCGCCGTAGCTTACTGACCCTTCGACAGGGTCGTAGAAGCGAGCCATCAACTTGGCCAGTGTGGACTTACCTGCTCCCGTCGGTCCGACCAGGGCGAGGCGTTCGGACGCCGACACGGTGATGGTGACACCCCTGAGAACGGTGTCCGACTCACCGGGACGGTAGGCAAAGCTCACATCATCGACGACAAGTTCGCCCTTTCTCGGAAGGTCGACGGCTCCCGGCCGTTCTGATACCTCCGCCTCGGTGTCCAAGAGCCCGAAGATCTTCTTCAGGGCCGCACCGGACTGTTGAACGAGGTTGAAAAGCTGGCTGAACTGCTGAATGGGATTGATTAGGTAGGCCAGGAACAGCACGAACGCGCCCACGATGCCGATTGACGTTCGGTGCCAGTGCACCAGTAGTCCGCCCACCCCGATGATGATCGCGGTGGCGGCAGCGTTGGTGAACTCGACGATCGGAAAGTACCGAGCCGAAAGCCTCACGGCGTGGACATTGGCTTCGTACTGGGCCTGGTTGTGATCCACAAAGCGCGAGTACTGCTCATCCTCACGTCCGAATGCCTGGACCACCCGAATCCCGGCCAGGGACTCCTGCAAGGTCGACAGGGTCTGCCCGATCCGATCGCGCACCACCAGATAAGCGTCGTTCGAGTCGCGCCGGAATTTCCGGCTGGACACGACGACGGGTGGCAGCACGATGAGGGTGGCCAGGAACAACAGAGGCGACAGGATCGCCATGACGACAATCACACCAAGGAATAGCAGACCACTGGTGACGAAGATCACAATGCCCTGTTGGACCAGATTCTCGAGTGCATCGATATCCGATGTCATCCGGCTGACCAGTCGACCGGTCTGCTCGCCATCGAAGAATGACATTGATAGCGAGAGAAGATGGGCGAACACCCTTTTGCGCAGGTCTCGCAGGAACGATTCGCCGATCCTGTTCACCATGACGACCTGGGCCCGCTCGAGGAGGCCCATCGATACGGCCACGAGCAGATACACCGCGGCCGACTCCTCGATGACCCGTCGACTGAAATGATGGACGGACAAGCCGTGATCTATGGCATATGCGACGATGAGCGGTCCGGCTATCGTTGTGACTGTGAACCCGATGAGGACGACCAGCGCAGCGATCAAGCTCCGCTGATAGCCCTTCATCATTCGCCAAATGCGGGTGATTATGCGGCCCGCTTCACCAAGATCGACCCGATCCTGGTCTTCGACCGCTCCTTGGCTCCAACCCGGGCCGCCCCCCATGGCGCGCATCAGTGCGTTACTCCTTCGAGATCGTCTCGTTGCAACTCCGCCCGGGCGGCATCGAGGGCGGCCGCCTGAGCCAGGACCTCTCGATAACGGGCATTGGTGGCGCTGAGCTCCTGGTGGGTGCCCGTAGCCAGGATACGACCTTCATCGAGTAGAACCACCCGCTGGGCCAGGGCGATGGTGGACGGACGATGGGCGATGACGATCGTGGTGCGGTTGTCCATCACGTGGGCCAGGGCGTCGCGGATTTCGTGTTCCTTGGTGGCGTCGACCGACGACGTGGCGTCATCGAGAATCAGGACTCTGGGGTCGGCCAGGATGGCTCTTGCCAGGGCGATGCGCTGGCGTTGGCCGCCCGACAATGAGAACCCGCGCTCACCGAGGAGCGTGTCATAGCCACGAGGAAGCTCGGAGATGAACCCGTGGGCCCCGGCCAGCTTGGCGGCGCTGAGCACCCGCTCGTACGACGCCCCAGGCTCGGCAAAGGCGATGTTGCCGGTGACGGTATCGGTGAACAGAAAAGTGTCTTCGAATACCACGGCCACGGCTCGACGCAGATCACGGACCAACAGATCGCGAACATCGACTCCGTCCAATGTGACTCGGCCGGACTCGACGTCGTAGAAGCGCGGAATCAGTCGGGCAAGGGTTGTCTTGCCTGATCCAGTTGATCCCACCACCGCCACGGATTCACCCGCCGGTACGGTGAGATCGAAGCCGTTGAGAATCGGCGCGCCGCCGTTGGCGTAAGAGAACCGCACATTCTCGAACCGGATCTCACCGGGGCCATCGATCAATGCCTGGGCGCCAGGACGATCTGTGACTACAGGGGATGCATCGAGGATCTGGCTTACCCGCTCCGAGGACGCCACCGCTCGTTGCGCCAGCGCAATGATCTGTCCGATTGACTGCAAGGGATTGATCAGCATGGTGATATAGAGGTTGAACGCAACGAGTTGCCCCACCTGTATCCGGTGATCCAGGACCAGAACCCCGCCGTACGCCAGAACACTGGCCATCGATATTGCGGGGATGACATCCAACAGCGGCTGGAAGCGCGACCGGATACGAGCCAGGTCGACGATGCGGTCGAACACATTGTCCGCTTGGCGGGAGAGCTGGCGGTGCTGCGCAGCCTCAGCGCCGAAGCCCTTGACTGCTCGTATCCCGGTCACGGTCTCTTCGACGATCGTCGACACGGTGGATAGCTCCTGTTGAAGGGCCATGGCGACGGGGTGGAGCCTCGTCGAGAACCGCTTGGCGGCGATGTTCACGAAGGGCAGGCAGAACAGCGCAAGGAGCGCCAGCTTCCAATCGATGACAAGGAGGACTATCGACACGAGGAGGACCGTGAGCACGTTGGCGATCGTGAGCGGGATCATGGTCGTGAATGCATTGATCTGCTGGAGGTCGGTGGCCGAGCGGGCCATCAGCTGACCGGTCTGGGCGCCGTCGTGGTACTCGAAATCAAGCTCCTGCAGCTTGCCGAACATTGTCTGACGAAGATCGGTCTCAACGGCGTAAGAGACTCTGAACGCCAGGTACCGCCGGAGCCCGGAGCAGGTCGCCGAAAGGGCACCCAGTACCAAGATGGCCAGGGCGTACATCAGAAGACTCTTGCTGTGCCACCCGTTTCGCATGTCGTTGTCGATGGCGGCACCGGTGAGGTTGGGCACGATGACCCGAATGGCGCTCCAGAGCATGCCGACCCCGACGCCCATGAAGACTGCGGCTCGATGACGGAGAATCGTCCTGGCCAACAATGTCCAACCTATGGATTTCCCAGACTTGCCCGCCTGCGCCTTGGAGGGATTCACGGCCATCGGCGCTGGACCGCTCGCTTCACCGGTCGGTCATCCACGACGGAGCCGGGGTCAGCCCGACGCCAGACGATCGGCGGCTACAGCGTCGTACGTCTCGTAGTCCGAGCCGGTGTCGTCGGCGAACTCAAACTCGAGCAGGCCCGCTTGTCCCCACTTCTCACGCAGGTACCCGTTGTTGGCGTCCAGCAATCCCAGCTTTCGGGTGTTGGGTACGAGCTTGGCGAAGAAGCCGCGTACGAAGCTGCCGCCCGGGTTGATCTTGGCCCGCCCCGCTGCCTCCACGATGAAGGGAACGACGGCCCCGTGATCGACACCCATGTGCTCCCACACCTCGGGGGTGGTGGCTCGCGAACGCGAGTTGAGGGTGGCGTCGACCATGAACTCCTNNGCGACGTGGCGGGCCTCGTCGGACATGACGTATCTGAGCAGCTTCTTGAGCAACGGCTCCTCGGTCCGCCGCAACATGTCCCCGAAGGCGGCCAGGGCCAACGACTCAATGACGATCTGCATCCCCAGGTAGGCGATATCCCACCGGGAGTCCTCCAGCAGCGACCAGATCTGCGCCTTCAGGAACGGGCTCATCGGATAGGCCTCGCCCAGCTTCAGGGAGAGGTACTTGGCGAACACCTCGGTGTGCCGGGCCTCGTCCATGGTCTGAGTGGAGGCGTAATACTTGGCGTCGATCCATGGGACGGTCTCGACGATCTTGGCGGCCGTCATCATCGCCCCCTGCTNNCCTGCTCGCCGTGCATGAACTGGCTCAGGTTGGCTTTGAAGAACTCGATGCCCAGCTTCGAGTACTCCTTCTCGCTCCACTTGCTCAGGGGCGACCCGGGCAGGGTTCCGGCGATACGGGTTACGGCCAGCATCGGGCTGTCCTGTTCGGCCACCAGCCGCTCGGGGTCGACATCGGTGGCCCAATCCAGGTCGGTCACGCTGTTCCATTGTGAGCTCATGGCCTTGTTGTAGAGGGTGACGAGCTGCCCCCGGTCCCGTTCGTAGTCCCACGCGAACAGGCGGTCGGCGTTGTCCTTGATGACATGGACGGCCTCGTCCATCTCCGTTCGACCGGGCAGGGTCGGGCCGACCTCGTGCCCTGAGCCGTCCTGGTGGGCGCCGGATTCAGATGTCATATCACTCAACTCCTTCTTCCACCCATGTTGGCGTTGGCGGCGGCTTTGGGCACCAGATCAGGGACAATGCCGCCCAGCTCGGCCGCATCCCAGCGGTCGGCCTTGGAGACGCCAGGGCCGGCCACCCAACCTTCGGCCACGCTGATGTTGCCACCCTGG
>PKWD01000156.1 GCA_003131945.1 Acidimicrobiaceae bacterium | reverse complement strand
ACGACAACGGCCACGAGGCCGACCAGGGCGACGTACTCGGGGGAACCGGTGGCGGCCAGGTGGGCGATGCCGACGGCGAAGAGGGGGGCGATGGTGGAGTCGGCGCCCACCGACATCTGTGCGTTCGAACCCAGCAGCGCGAACAAAAGAGTGCCGGCCACGAAGGCATAGAGACCGGTGATGGGGGGCATCCCGGCCAGTCGGGCCGTGGCCAGCTGTTCGGGCACGGCGATGGCGAGGAGCATCACGCCGGCGCCCAGGTCGGCGCTCAGCCATGCCCGCTGATAACCGTGCACCGACGGCGCCAACCACATCGGCCAGCCCCGCCGGGCGCCGGGAGCCGGGGTAGGCGTCGGCGGTGACGGCGTCGGCGACGATGGGGGCGTCACCATTGGGCGCAACGGTCAGGACTCAAGATCGAGCCAGTGTCGCGCGCTGGACAGGACNNAAACCGAGGGCGGCGCGTTGGCGGAGGTCCTGGTGCTCTACTTCGGAGGCCGAGACGCTGAAGCGCTGGCGGGACGTGTCGAGGAGATGGCGGATGACGGACCGCTTGTCCTTGAGCGAACCACTCTGTGGGAGGTGCAGCTCGATCTCCATGGCGGCCACATGCATCGTTCGGTGAAGCGTACTTTGTGGACCCGTGGGCATCCGGATCGGAAAAGCACCGTCGTGTACGGCGCTGACCCCGAGGCCATGACGGCAGTCCCGGACCCGAGCGCTCGCCTTCACCCGGAGTCGCCCTAAGCCCGGCCATGACTTGGGCCCGGTTCGTGCGTGAGGATGCCGAAGGCCACGACACCGTGCTACTCGACCCCGACGGCAGCGAGTTCTGCGGTGTGCACCAAGGCCGAGATCCGACGGCGCAGCCGCGCTTCGGTTCCTTGGCGGACCTTGCGGTAAAACGGCGGATGCGATTGCCGCTGCTACGGTGACGCCCGTGTCAGGGAACGGTGCTCGGGGGCAGTGGCGCTGATGCCGATCTGGCTGACCGAGGACGAGTTCCGCACCCTTGCCGCCGCCTGCGCACGCCTCATCCCGGCTGACGAGACGGCTGGTGCCGTGGAGGCCGGCTCGCCCGAGTACATCGACACAATGCTCGGGGCGTTTGCCGTCGACCCGCCCATGATCTGGGCAGGAGGGCCCTCGTCGGGACGCTTCGGCGGTGACGCGGGTTTCAAACACTTCCACCGGCTGACGGCCCACGACGAGCTGGCCTGGCGGATGCGGATCGAGGGATCCCTCGGGATGCCCGAACGGGAGTTCAACGGCCCCGTCGTCGGTTGGCAGCAGGTCTATCGCGACGGACTGGCCGTCCTGGGGGCCGATTTCTGCGATGTGAGTGACGAGGAGCAGGACGAGCGGTTGCGGGCCCAGGATGAGTTCACCACCCTGCTGTACGAGCACTGCTGCGAGGGCATGTACGGCGCACCCGAGTATGGCGGCAACCGGGACACGGTGGCCTGGGAGGCCATTGGTTTCCTCGGTGACGTCCAACCCCGTGGGTTCACCGACGCCGAGGTCTCAGGTCCATGAGTGTCGACGCCATCATCGTCGGTTCTGGTCCCGGTGGTGCCACCGCAGCCGACATTCTCACCCGGGCCGGGTGGACGGTCACCATCATCGAGAAGGGACGAAACCACCTCATCGATCCCGACGACCCGAGCAAGCTGGTCCAGGACTACTCGAATGACGAGATCAAGTTCATGCACCGCCATTTCCTCGGGCCCGATCCGCTCATCGAGCCCCGCACGTTCCGGATCAGCGAAGAGGACGGTGAGCACTCCTATGTGGGGGCGGTGAACAGCATCCCGTCCACGGTGGGCGGGGGCGGGACCCACGCCGACGGCAAGGTCCCGCGCTTTCGCCCCGAGGACTTCCGGCTCCACAGCACCTATGGTCCGATCGAAGGTGCCGCCGTGGCCGACTGGCCCGTCGACTACGACGAACTCGAGCCGTATTACGCCGAGGTCGAGCGCTTGATCGGCGTGGCCGGGACGGCGGGGGCCAACCCCTTCGCCGCCTGGCGCTCGGGTCCCTACCCGATGCCGTCAGGCGCTCCCATGTACGGAGCGGTGCTGTCGTCGGCGGCGGCCGAACGTGAGGGGTTGCATCCGTATCCGGGGCCGACGGCGGCCAACTCGATCCCCTACGACGGCCGTCCGGCGTGCAACAACTGCGGGCACTGCGCCTATTTCGGCTGCCCGATCCATGCCAAGGGCGATCCGGTGGCCATGTTGCAGCACGCCCTGGGCACGGGTCGGGCCGAACTTCTGTCGGAGACCTTCGTCTCGCGGATTCGCACCAACGGGCGCGAGGCCTCCGGCGTGGATGTCATCGGCCCCGACGGTGTCGAGCGCAGCCTCGGTGCCCGCTATGTCATCGTCGCCGGCGGAGCCATCGAGACGCCGCGTCTGCTTCTGCTGTCGGGGATCGAGCACCCTCTCATCGGCCGCCATCTCATGATGCATTTCCAGACGATGAACGTCGGGATCATGCCGCAACGTCTGCATGCCCACATGGGTCGGTCGGTCACCCACCTCCACGACGACTGCATGCTCGTCGACGATGACGCCCTGGACGCCGCGCGCGCGGCGGGACTGCCGTGGATCCGCGGCGGCTTGGTGGAGCATGGGGGAGGCGGGCACCCCATCATGGAGGGCCAATTCTACCCGTGGGGGCCTTCCCACAAGAAGCTCATGGAGGCGTCGCCTCTGCGCGACCGGCTGTGGGCGTTCATCATGCAGGGGGAGGATCTGCCCCAGCCCACCAATCGCGTCGATCTCGACCCGACCGTCCGCGATGTGTGGGGCTTTCCTGCGGCCCGGATCACGTTCAAACCACACCGCCATGAGCTCGTGGCGTCGGCCCATCACGGACCGCGCCACATACGGGTGCTCGAAGACATGGGCGCCACATGGACGGCGACGACGACGTCACCTCTGGTCGAAGGCGCCACCGTCAGGTCGCCGTTCGCCACCGGCCACGGCGACGACGCCACCAACTACGGCGGCCCGATATCGGCCATTCCCGCCAGTCGCCACGTCATGGGGACGACGCGCATGGGGGCCGACCCGGCCTCGTCGGTGGTGGACCGGTTTGGCCGCTTGCACGATCTGCCCAACGTCGTGGTGGCCGATTCGTCGGTTTTCGTGACGTCCGCCGGTTACGGTCCGACACTCACTTTGGTGGCCCTCGCCGCCCGTGCCGCCGCTTCGCTCGTGGGGTGACGGCCCCCGTCGGCTGAAGATCCGATGCGCGGTGAGCGACAGCCCTTCAGGGGCCGAGATGCAGGGCCAGGAAACGCTCGGATGCCTCGAACTCCTCGGGAGGGACGGCACCGTGCTTCCCGGGGTGCGCGTGCAGGCGCTTGTCGGGTGTCCCGAGAGCGTCGAACAGTTCAGAGACCTTGTCACGGGGGAAGAGCTCGTCGTGCCACTGCATGAGGAAGAGCACCGGGCCGCGGACCTTCGGCGCGTCGGTGAGGATGCGAGACCTGGTCGGTCCGGTGAGCCCCATGAGGCCGAGGACGGCCACCGTGATCCGGGGCTCGGCCGCCACCAGCGGCAGCCCCAGGATGGTGCCCATGGACAACCCCCAGTAGCCCGCCGGACCGGGGCCGATGTCGGGTTCGCCCTGGAGGGCGTCGATGGTGGCCCCCCAGTCGGCCACCATGGCGTCGGTCATGGTGGCGTCGGACGACCACATCTGGCCGAAGTCGAAGAACGGAAGATCGGGCCCGGACTTCTGTCGGCGGTCGCCGTGGACGGGGCCGTCGATGGCGGCGGCCGCGTAGCCGAGGTGGCGGACCAATCGCCGCCCGAGCGCCACCACGTAACCCTCCCGTTTGCTGCCTGACGCACCGTGGCCGATAAGCACCAGAGGACGGGGTCCCTCGGCGTCGGGGGGCGTCCATAGCAATCCGGGCACCGTCCGCCCGTGGCGTGCGAGGTCGAAACGGCGCTCCCGCACACCCTTGGCGACGACGTCCTCTCCGGGCCAGTGCACAGAGGCAGAGTAATGGGTCTTCAGTTATGCGGAACTTGTGACCAGGGCAGACCCTTGTCGACACGCGGTTCACCCGGGAGCCCGAGGACGCGCTCGCCCAGGATGTTGCGCATGATCTCCGACGTTCCCCCCTCGATGGAATTGGCCCGGGCTCGGAGAAAGGAGTGCCGGACGTCTCCGCCGATGGCGCCGGCGCGCTCTGGTCGTGTCATCTCGTAGTGGGTGGGGTAGAGGGTGCCCGTCATGCCGAGAAGATCGACACAGAACTCGTAGATGTCCTTGTTGAGCTCGGCGCTGATCAACTTGGCCACCGATCCTTCGGGACCCGGCGTCCCGGCCCGACGCATCTCGCGAGCCCGCATGTTGGTGAGGCGGGCCACGTCGGCTTGCACCCACAGTCGCATGAGCCGGTCCTGTTCGGCTGCGGTCCCGCCGCCGCGCTGGCGCCAGACGTGCAGCGCGTCATGGATCGGCCCTGCGTTGCGGGCCGCCACCCCGCCGCCGATGGCCACGCGCTCGTTCATCAGGGTCGTCATGGCCACCCCCCAGCCGGCGCCCACGGCATCGAGTCGGGCGCTGTCGGGAATGCGGACATCGTTGAAGAAGACCTCGTTGAACTCGGCTTCTCCGGTTATCTGGCGCAGCGCCCTCACCTCTACCCCGGGCGCCTTCATGTCGACGATGAAGTAGGTCATGCCCCGGTGCTTCTCGGCCGCGGGATCGGTGCGGGCCAGGAGCAGTCCCCACTTGGCCGTGTGGGCCAGGGTGGTCCACACCTTCTGGCCGTTCACCACCCATTCGTCTCCGTCGCGCACGGCCCGGGTGGCGAGCCCGGCCACGTCGGAGCCGGCACCCGGTTCGCTGAACAGCTGGCACCAGATCTCCTCGCACGTGTAGAGCGGACGCAGGAGGCGCCGCTTCTGCTCGTCGGTGCCGTGGGTGAGGACGGTGGGTGCGGCCATGCCGTAGCCGATGACGTTGCGCTCGATTTCGTTGGGGGCGCCGGCCTTGCGCAGTCGTTGCTCGATGATCCCCTGGAGATCAGGGCTCAGCCCCAGGCCGCCGAAGCCCTCGGGGAACCACACCCAGGCCAGTCCGGCATCGTAGCGGGCACCGGCGAATTCCACGGGCGGCGTCGCCTGCGGATCGTGGGCGGCGAGAAGCTCGTCGAGACGGGTCCGGACGAGGATTTCGGCGTCGGTGGCGAGAAGGTCGGTGACGGGCATGTGGCCACGATACCGAGCCCATAGAGTCAAGGCCCCGGCCGGGCCGATCGGCCCGGGTCACCGGCGCCGACAGGGAGGGTTGTTGTGGAGAGCGTGGCATTCGAGACGATCGTCTACGAAAAGGACGGGCCCGTCGCCCGGATCGTTCTGAACGTACCCGAGAAGGCCAACATCCAGACCGCCCAACAGGTGTGGGACATGGATGAGGCCCTGGAACTGGCCGACCGCGATGACGAGGTGAAGGTCCTGATACTGAAGGCCAACGGCGCCGGCTTCTGTGCCGGCCACGCCATCGTCGGACCCGACGAGATGGCCGAGGTCTATCCCACGACGGGGCCGACCCCCGAGGCGACCTGGAAGCACCACCATTACGGCCTGTTCCTGTGGCCACCGCTGCGCCTGTGGGAATTCCCGAAGGCCACCATCTCCCAGGTCCACGGCTACTGCGTCGGGGGCGGAACCGTCTACGGACTCCTGACCGACCTGACCATCGCCTCCGACGACGCCTACTTCCAGATGCCTTTGCCCCAGGGTTTCGGTCTCCCCGGCGCGCAGACGATGATCGAGCCCTGGGTGCTCATGAACTTCAAGCGCGCCGCTGAGTATCTGTTCCTGGCGCCCACCATCGACGCCGTGCAGGCGCTCGACTGGGGCATGGTGAACCGGGTTGTGCCCCGGGCCGACCTCGAGGCCGCCGTGGAGGACATCGCCCGCACCATCGCCCAGATGCCGCTCACCACGATCATGGCCACCAAAGCCGGGATCAAGAGGGCCTGGGAGATGATGGGCATGCGGGTCCATCTGCAGCAGTCGACCGATCTGGTCGCCCTGTGCAGCGGTGCCTCTGACGTCCGGGCCCTGATGGCCACCATGAGCGGGCGTCGGCCGCGGCAGAACGCGGCGATACGCGCCGACGAAGTGGTGGGACCCGAGGAGACCGGGGCCGGCGGCTGAGCGCCGCGGCTAGACCCGATGCCCCGAGTAACCTCGACTTTCCGTGGCCAGTGACCTCGAACAGAGTGTGGACGGGCCGCGCCACCTGAAGACACCGGGGCGAAGCCGGTGGATCGTCGAATGGGCGGTCGTCCTGGTGGTGGCGCTCGGCTTGGCCGTGGTGCTGCGCACCTTCGTCATCCAGACCTATTCGATCCCGTCGGTGTCGATGGTCCCGACCCTCAAGGTGGGCGACCGCATCCTCGTCGACAAACTCAGCTACCACCTCCACCCGGTGCACCGGGGCGATGTCGTTGTCTTCGCCACCCCGCCCAAGGAGGTGCCGATCCTGATGGTCAAGGATCTGGTCAAGCGCGTGATCGGCCTGCCCGGCGAGACCATCTCCTCCGGTCCTCACGGTGAGGTCCTCATCAACGGCAAGGTCATCGACCAGACGTGGTTGACAGCGAGCGCGCGCGCCGATCCGGGACCGCCTATCGTCAAACAGAAGATCCCCAAAGGTGAGATCTTCGTCATGGGGGACAACCGCGGGTCATCCGACGACAGTCGGTACTTCGGACCCGTGGACGAGTCGCTCATCGTGGGCCGCGCCGTCTTAGGTTTCTGGCCGTTGTCGCGCATCCACCTCCTCTGAGCGTGACTCGTCGGCCGCTGTCCGGCGCCGGGTCTCCGCGGCCATGACGTCGCCACCGATCACGTTAGGGGCCGTCGACGATCAGGAGGAGGTCTTCGCCGACGCCTTTCGAGCGGGCGAGATCGCGCCAGCCGGACATCTCTATCACCGCCATGTCGTCTATCTGAGCCCCACCACCCGCCTGTTCGGCTGGCCCCGGCGGATCGAGGGCCGGGACCGGACTCTGGAGTTCATCCAGTTGACGATCACCGGTGCGTCGGACATCGACTACGTGCTCGATGAACGTGCCGTCATCGCCGACGACAGCGCCTACACGAGGATCATCTTCGACTTCGACGCCGCCGGCCGGCGCCTGCGATCGGTCTATGTCGTCGTCTATCGCTACCGAGACGGCCTGATCGCCCAGCAGGAGCTCTACTACGACCCGAGCGACCGTCTGGAGGACGCCCCGAGGGCCCGTCTGGAGGACGCCCCGGGCCACCGTCTGGAAGGCCCCCGGTGGGGTCGTCCCCCGGAGACGTCGGAGCAAGGCCCCACCGACGCCCACTGAACATGGGCCTCTGAGCATGGGCCTCTGAGCATGGGCCATGTCCGTTGGCTCCCCATTGATGAACCGTTGATATCGCCCGTGTACCTTTTCCCTGAACAGTTCGCACGGGGGGTGGCCGCACCATGGGCGGCACCGGTGGGAACCACAGGTTCGGGGGGGTCTGTTCGTGAAGCGTCAGGTGCTGTGGGCGGCGTCCGCCGTGGTGTCGTGTGCGTCGATCGCCCTGGCGGCGGGAGGGACCTCGGTCGCCGGCGCCGCCGTGGCGTCCACGGTGGTGAGCGGGACGCGTATCGCGACGCCTCTGCCGCCCCATCTCCACGCCACCCGGGGGGCGATAGACGAATCGTCGTCCAACTGGTCGGGCTATGCGCAGGTCTCGACCACGCCTGACACTTTTGCCCAGGTGACCGACACCTTCGTGGTGCCCACTGTGGTCCCTTCGGCCAGGGGCAACCAGTACGTGGCGGACTGGGTCGGCATCGGTGGCTATACCGGCGGTGACTCGACGCTCGTGCAGGACGGCATCCAAGCGGTCATCCACACGCGCGGGCACCACAGCACCGTGACCTACGATGCCTGGACCGAGCACCTGCCGCGGGACGAGAAGCCCCTCGCTCTCACCGTCTCCGCCGGAGACACCGTGACCGCCATCGTGCAGGAGACGGCCACAGACACGTGGCTGATGGAGGTCGTGGACGACACCACCAACCTGAATGCCGCTACCACCGTGCACTACGTCGCCTCCGGCCTGAGCGCCGAGGCCATCATGGAGAGACCGTGTGTCAGGGCGCCGTGCCGGACCCAGGACCTCGCCCACTTGGCCCAGACGTCAAACGAGACGTTCGGACCCGGCTCTTACAGCACAGAGGTACTCCCAGCCGGTCAGACGCCGACCGAAGAGCCCCTCTTGGCGCTGGTGGCCGACCAGACACTGGCCGACATCGTCATGACCAACAACAGTGACTCGAGCACCATCGCCACGCCATCGCCCCCCTCATCCGAGCAGGACGGCTTCGTGGTGGCCGACGGCGCCGAGCCGCCGCTGGCGCCGAACGTCTGACTCGCACGTTGTACGGCGTCAGCCGGGGCATGAAAGGTTGCTCTCTGAGCCGGGTCGGCGTCTGGCTGGGGGCGGTGACCGTGTTGGGGTCGTCGGTCCTCGTGGCCGAGGGGCGTGCCCCTGCTGTCGCTGGCACTGCTCAGGTGGCGGCGTCGGCCCGTAACGCTCCGCTCCTGCGGGTGGTGCACCAGCCTGGTTCCAAGGCGACGTCGTTGTGTCCGGGGTGTTCGTACAACTGGGCCGGCTATGCGCAGGTGGCATCGCACCGTCACACTTTCACCGAGGTGACCGCCACCTTCGTCGTACCGACGGTGACCTCCAGCATCGCCGGCACGCAGGTGGCGGCGGACTGGGTGGGGATCGGCGGGTACGGCGACGGCTCCCTCGTGCAAGCAGGGATCCAGTCGGTCGCCACGACGGTCGACAACGAGACGAACGTTTCCTACGAAGCCTGGACCGAGATCCTCCCGCAGGCCGAAAAGTCGCTTTCGGTTCCCGTATCGGCGGGAGACAGCGTGACCGTCACCGTGCAGGAGGTCTCGAAGAACAGATGGTTGATGCAGATCCAAGACGGATCTCAGGTGGGCAGCCGGACGGTGACCTACCACGCCAGAGGTGCGAGCGCCGAAGCCATTCACGAGCGTCCGTGCATGGCGTCCCCGTGCAGCGAGGTGAACCACCTGGCCTCGTTGGCGCAGACATCGAACGTGACCTTCGGCCCGGGTTCGGTCAGTGAGACGGCTCCGGGGCTCCCGCCCGAGACCGAGCCGCTTCTCGGCGACGTGAGCGGCGCCGCGTTGCACGACCTGTCCATGGTGGCGGACGACGGGATCACGGTCATCGCCACACCGTCGGCTCCCGATGCCGCCCAGGACGCGTTCACAGTGGCCGACGGCGCCGCCACACCACCGGCGCCGGGTATGTGACGCGCCGCGCCCTCATCAGTCGTCGAGCAGCTCCGGGTGGCGGGCCCGGACCATGCGGGTCATTCCTTCCCTCCACGTCACGGTGGTCGTTCCCACCAGCTCGTGCATGCGGGTGAGGTCGATGTCCACGCTGTCGATGGTGTCGGTGGTGGGGGCGAAGGTCACCGGGACGCCGGTCAGGGTCGACAGGTAGCCGCACCATTCTTCGATGNNCGCTGGCCGCCTCGTCGCCACCCCAGTTCACGATGGTGGCCGGTACCGACGCCGCTCCGAGCAGCCCGGGGACCATGCCGATGATGTCGTCCTCGTGCAGGGGGTGATAGATGCTCGGAGCATCGACGTGGACAGGGACCTCGGAACCGTTGATCATCATCTCGAGATGGATGGCCGGCCATCCACCACGATCTCCGTACGGCACTGACAGCCGGGCGATGGTGGTGGGCAGGTCGAACCGTTGGGCGGCCCAGCGGGCCGTGCCCTCGGCGGCGATCTTGCAGATGCTGTAGGTGCGGAGGAAGGGCCAGACCCCGTGGTTGTCACCCAGCGGATCGGATTCGGTGAAGACCTGGTGCCCCATCGGCTTGTAGACGCCGGTGGTGGAACAATGCAGGAACGACCGCGCCGCCCGGTGGTGCTCCATCAACCAGGCCAGCCCACCGCTGTTGGCCTGCAGGTCGACATCCCAGTCATTGGTCTTGGTGACGGCGAAGTTGAGGACGTAGTCGGCATCTTGGGGTAGCCCGCCGACGTCACCGGTGGCCAGGTCGATGGCGACGCAGCGCACCCCGGCCGCCTCGAGGCGCTGCCGGGCCGTGTCGTCACGGAAGCGGGCCGCTCCGTAGACGTCGTTGTCCTTGGCCAGAGCGCGGGCCACCGGTTCGCCCACCTGGCCCGTCACACCGGTGACCACGACCTTCGCTCCCCGTAGCGGTTCGGCATTCATCGATCGATCCTCCGTCCGTGTCGGCCCTGTTCGTCGCTGCGCCACGTCGGCTCGGTGAAATGGTGGCAGCCGGGCGCCGGCGTGAGCATATGGCCTGCTCCCGGCGACGGTGACCGCCGGGGAAGCACCGGCGAGGGACAATGGCCGGCATGGCGCAATTCCACTGGGACCCGGCGACGTACCGCGCCCTCATGCGCTCCGAGGTTCCGGCCTACGACGAACTCCAGGACGCCGTGGCCGGAGCCACGCGTGCACTACCGGCCCGCCGCGTCCTCGATCTGGGGACGGGGACGGGCGAGACGGCCAGCCGGGTGCTGGCCCTGCACGAGCATGCGTTCCTCGTGGGGGTGGACGAGAGCGACGAGATGCTGACGATGGCCCGTCAGACGCTCCCCGCCGCCCGCGTGGACCTCCGGGTCGGCCGCTTGCAGGACCCGCTCCCGCCGGGTCCCTTCGAAGTCGTGGTGTCGGCCCTGGCGGTGCACCACCTCGACGGACCGGGCAAGGCGGAGTTGTTCGGACGGGTCCACCCGTTGTTGGGGCCGGGGGGACGGTTCGTGCTCGGGGACGTGGTGGTGCCCGAAAAGGCAGCCGACGCCGTGACGCCCGTGGATGGCGAGTACGACCTTCCCGACACCATCGAGGATCAGCTCCGCTGGCTGCGTGACGCCGGCTTCGAGGCGACCGTGTCCTGGCAGTGCGGGGACCTGGCCGTGTTCATCGCCGACCGAACGGCTTGACACCATCGATCTCACCCACCTCCTGGCCCTTCGGCATGGTGGTTGACATGATGAACGGGTGGACGCTGCCGCCATCGTGCTGGTGGACCGGACAGGAACGATCCGTTTCTGGAACCCTGTCGCCGAGGATCTCTTCGGCCATACGGAGTCGGCCGCCGTCGGCGTCACACTCGACCTGATCGTGCCTCCGCCCCTACGAGACAGGCACTGGCACGGGTTTCGCCGAGCGTGGCAGGAAGGGATCAGCGACGACGTGCGGGTCGCCCTCATTCCGGTCTTGTGTGCCGATGATGAAACTCGGCTGTTCCCTGGTCGCTTCCTGCCCATTCGAGAACCTCATGGCGACCTCGCCGCGCTCATGGGGGTGTGGCAGGCTCCTTCGGACAGAGACGGCGGCCTCTTCGTCCTGGGCTGACGGGTGGCCGACCCCCGATCGGCCCCACCGGATCCCCGTCGCTGATTTCGTCATGGCCGAGCAGACGAGCGATGTTCAGGGCTCCATTTCGAGCTGGATCCAGGGTCTGGGCGCCAACCGGTCAGGGAAGAAGATGCCGAGAGGGGCCATGGAGAACTTCTTCCAGCCCAGTTTCTTCGTGCGGAACACCCGTGTCTCACCAGCACCGACCTCGACGCAGGATTCAGCGCTCTCGCTGGTTCCGGTACCCACGATGCGCAATGGCAATGTGTGGTGTCCCGGTGAAACCGAGTCGTCACGTTGTTGGAGCGCCCAGAGTTTGCCTCTCGGACTGGCGTCGATGAATACGGTGCGCGCTCGGACGAGATCTTGCATCGCCAGCCGGCGGATGACGCGGATCGTTGCTCCGTCTTCTTCTGACGCGGGGGTGTCCATGGCATCAGAGTACGGCTCTGGCGGATATGACGTCGCCCACAATCCCGTTGACGCGGCGACGCTCAGGTGCGCCTCTCGACGAGGAGGCTCTGGATCGAGGTCCCTAGGGGACCGTGGACGTCCCAGAGGGCGCACTGGGCCATCCCCACGCCGACCGTGCCGAGGGTCGTCCGGGCGTCGAGGCACACCCAGGCCCCGACGGCGGGGCGGTTCATGAACACCGACAGGTCGGGGTTGATGAAGAGGTAGCTCTGGAAGTCGAAGAGGGAACTGACGCCGTTGCCGAAGTCGCAGGCGGCGGCCACACGCTCGAGGGGCGAGGGTTCCTCGCCGGGGACGACGGGGACGGCCAGCCGCACCCACACGGTCGACGGGCCCCGCCGACCGAAGTCGCCGGCCACGAAGCGCAGCTCGGCGCCGTGGGAGTGGAAGGCGGTGTAGCCCTGGACCGGTTCGGGCGAGTGGTGTCCGTCGTCGGGCCCGGGCGGAGCGTCGGGGTCACGGCCGGGAACGGGCCCGTCGGCGGTGACATCGGCGAGGCCGGCGGCGGCGGCCGAGTTGTCGGTCAACCGCCGGATGCGCAGGGCGCGGCCCCAGGCCAGATCTCTGTCTCCGTCCGAGATGCGCACGTCCACCAGCTGGACCCTGCGGCCCGGTCGCGACACGGCCGCCGTCACCATCAACGGAACGACCGGAACGGGGCGCAGGAGCTCCACGGTGAGGCGGGCCACGTGCATGGGCTCGTCGGACGGGCAGGCCCCGACGGCGCGTCCCACCAGCGCGGCGACCGGACCTCCGTGGAGGGCGTCGGGCGACCAGGGTCCACGGGCGAAATCGGTGGGCCGCCAGCGATCACCGTTCGGATGGAAGAGGGCGTCGTCCGGCTCGTGGGACATCGGGCGGCGTCGGTGGGGGATGGGTGGCGTGGATGCGGTGTGAGGTGGGGTCGTCAGCCGCGCTCGGTGCCCACGACGGACACGAAGGACACCATCTCGCCGGGGTAGCCGCCGAGATTGTGGGTCAGGGCCAGGGTGCGGTCGGTCGTGATCTGGCGCTCGGGGGTGGCTTCGCCGCGGAGCTGGAGCCAACACTCGAAGAACATCCGCAGCCCGGAGGCACCGACGGGGTGGCCGAAGCTCTTGAGTCCGCCGTCGGGGTTGATCGGCAGCTCGCCGTCGAGGGCGAAGGTCCCGGCCAGGACCTCCTTCCAGGCGGTGCCGCGCTCGGCGAAGCCGAGGTCCTCCATGAGGACGAGCTCGGTTGGGGTGAAACAGTCGTGGACCTCGGCGAAGGCGAGTTGGCGGCGGGGATC
>PKWD01000171.1:19791-35273 GCA_003131945.1 Acidimicrobiaceae bacterium | reverse complement strand
ACATGCTGGACACGGCTCGAGGCGTTCCCGAGCGCGTTCAGGCCGACGCCTCACAACTGCCCTTTCGTGACGCCAGTTTCGACGGAGTCACCTGTGGCTACGCGCTGCGCAATTTCACCGATCTCCAAGGGGCGTTCCAAGAGATGGCGCGGGTGCTTCGCCCCGGAGGACGTCTCTCATTACTCGAAGTCGCCGAGCCTCGCTCGGGACTCTGGCGCGTTGGCTTTCGATTCTGGTTCCGAAGGGTGGTGCCGTTCATTGGCTCACTCGTGTCCGATCGCGCGGCGTATCACTACCTGCCGGCGTCGACGGCGTACTTGCCTTCGTCAACCGAGATCGCCACCATGTTGAATCGCGCCGGATTCTCTGGCGTGAATAATCGTCGGGTCATGGGTGGGCTGAGTCAACAGTTCCTCGCGACGAGGGCCGCGTGAAGTTTCTACGCACCGCCATCGCTCCGCTGAGAGCGGACACTCTTCGAACTCTCGGCGCACGTGACGGGTGGCTCGTCGAAACTCCCGATGTTCTGCGCGTTGGCTTTGGCCGGTTGGTCGACCAGGTGCCCCTGTCGAGCGGGCTCGGTGCGCCGACGAACGCGATGACCGCACTTCGCCGCCACGAACTGCACGGCGATGATGGCCCCCCGGGAACGGGCGTCGTGGCCTTTGCGGCGTTGCCCTTTGACCGTAACGCCCCTGGTGAACTCCAGATTCCAGAGTTCTGCGTCACCCAGATGAGATCGGGCGAGACGTGGGTGAGTTCGCTCGAGGGGTCGAACGAATGGCGTGATCTCTATGAGTCGGTCACGGTCCCCACTCAAGAGACCCAGAGCCTTCGATCCCTTACCTATCAGCCCACGCCCGAAGAGTACGCCCACAACGTCGCACTCGCGGTAGAGATTCTTCGGCGAAAGGAGATTGACAAAGTTGTCCTGGCGCGCGCCGTCTATGGATCAGTACCAGAACCAATCGATCCGGCGGCGATCGCCCAGCGGCTCCGACTGCGCGAACCGATCTGCACCCTCTACAGCCTTCCGACTGCTGACGGGCGGCGCTTCGTCGGAGCCAGTCCCGAGCTGCTCGTGCGACGTAACGGCGACGAGATCCAGTGCAACCCACTCGCTGGCACCATCGCCCTGCCCCCCAACGTCGCGCCAGATGACTACCAGACGTGGTTGCTCGGCAGTACCAAGAATCTCCACGAACACGCCGTCGTGGTCGACGAGATCGTTCGCGTTCTCGCCAACGTCTACGACGACGTGAGTGCCGACGCCGAACCCTCCATTGTGACCTTGCGCACGGTGGCGCACCTCGGCACCTGGGTGAACGCTCGAAGTCACGGCCCCGACGCGTTGAACGCGCTCGACGTCTTGCGACTGCTCCATCCAACGTCGGCCGTCGGCGGCATTCCACGAGAGAGCGCCTACGAGCTGATCTGCCGTCTCGAACAGCGCGATCGTGGCTATTTCGCCGGTCCGCTCGGTTGGATCGACGCCGAGGGCGACGGCGAATGGTGGATCGGGCTGCGCGGGGTCTTGCTCGCGGGATGCGAGTTCGAAGCGTGGGCCGGCGCGGGCATCGTCAGCGAGTCAGACCCCATCGCCGAGCGCGAAGAGACGAAGAACAAACTCGCCGTCGTTCTTTCGACGGTCCTGGTCGATCTCGTTTAACGAACGCGTCGATGAAACGGCCGTTCGAGGGCCCACTTGGTCACCAGGGCCAACGCCTCGATGACTATCGCCTTGGACATCTTTGACTCGCCTCGTTGGCGATCGGTGAACGAGATGGGCACTTCGATAATCGTCGCGCCTCCGCGACGTGCCCGATACGTCATCTCTATTTGAAAGCCGTACCCATCCGCAGAGACGGTCTCGAAGTGCATTTTTTCCAAGGCGCTCCGTGAGTAGACGCGATAGCCCGAGGTAGAGTCGGCCACGCCCAATCCGAGCACGAGCGACGCGTATTGATTGCCCCCGCGCGAGAGCAAGCGTCGCGACCAGGTCCAGCGCGGAATGTGACCGCCTTTGACGTAGCGCGATCCAATGACGACCTCGTACTTCATCGCTTGGACGAGTAGGGCTGGCAGCGCCCGCGGATCATGTGAAAAGTCACAGTCAATTTCGACCACGTGCTCGTAGCCACGTTCGAGCCCCCACGCGAATCCCGCTCGATAGGCGCCGCCGAGTCCACTCTTGGCGTTTCTCTCCAACACCTGAATCTGACCCAACTCCTCGCCAACGGCGCGCGCCGTGGTCGCGGTGCCGTCGGGACTGTGGTCGTCAACGACGAGCACCCAGCACTCGGGCACCACCTCACGCAACGTGCGCAGCATCGGTTCCACGTTGAGAATTTCGTTGTACGTGGGAAGCACCACGAGCGTGCGCATTGGAGAATTCTACGAGTTGTCCTAGACTTGGCCCGTCGTGTTCCGCCTTGAGGGCGTGAGAACGTGACACGCTTGAGGAACCCTATGCCCGACGTCGCCCCCCAGAAGCGCTTCGCACTACCGCGTGAGATCCGCTTGATCCTCAGCTTTGGCTCGCTGATTTTCGTCTTGGAGTATCTGGTCTTGCCCCAGTTTGGATCGGCGCGCCACTCGCTGCCCTTACTCGCCTCGGTGAACCCCGTCTTGGTCGCGATCGGCGTCGCACTCGAAGTCAGTGCGATCCTCGCCTACGTCGAGCTGACGCGCACCGTGATGTATCCCTACGCGCCCAGTCGTTTCAACACCTTTCGCGTGAATATGGCCGCGCTGGCGATCAGTCACGTCGTTCCCGGAGGCACGGCTCCCGCGGGGGCTTTTTCCTATCGGCTCTTCAACGAATTGGGCGTGCCCAAGGTGACCAACGCCTTTGGCCTGGCCGCCCAGGGCGCGGGCTCGGCGGTGGTGTTGAACGTCATTTTCTGGATAGCCCTGGTCATTTCCATTCCCCTCAACGGGTTCGATCCGGCCTACGGTTTTGCCGCCTTGGCCGGCGTCTTTTTGCTCATGGCGTTCTTTGGCACCATTCTCTTGATCACCCGCGGCCAGCGCCACGCCGACGCGTGGCTGCGAGCCGTGGCCCGTCACGTCCCCTCACTCAACCCCGATCGAATCACCGCACTCTTGACCACGGTCGCCGATCGCATCACGCTGCTCATCGCCAATCGGCGCACCCTGTGGTGGGCTTTTACCTGGGCCACCCTCAACTGGCTCTTGGACGCCACTTGTCTCTGGGTCTTTCTCTGGTCCTTTGGCGCGGTGGTGTCGCCGATCGACCTACTGGTCGCCTACGGCCTCGCGAACGTACTCGCCGCGATTCCCCTGACGCCCGCCGGCCTGGGCGTGGTTGAGGGCGTGCTCATCTTTTCACTGGTGGGCTTTGGCGTACCACATAGCCAAGCCATTTTGGCGGTGCTCGCCTATCGCCTCGTGAACTTCTGGATACCCATTCCCCTCGGCGGGGTGGCTTACGCCAGCTGGCAGTGGCGCCGGCCCACCGAGATCACACCTGCGAAAGCGAGCGGGAACGATCCATCGTGAGACGTTTGAACTCCCACTGCGCCGAGAGGTTATTGACGGGTTGAAGTCGACGCCAACGTCGGTCGGTGCCCAATACCCAGGTGAAGAGGTCGTCACGCCACGTGATCTCAAAGGCCTCGCGCAGCTCACCTTGGAGCGAAGCGTCTTCGATGGGCACCATCACCTCGACTCGTCGATCGAGGTTTCGCTCCATCAGATCGGCCGATCCGATGTAGATCGAAGAGTCCGGATCGCCCTCACGACCAAAGATGAAGATACGCGAATGCTCGAGGAATTCGCCCACCACCGAGTGAACCTTGATGTTCTCGGACATTCCGGCCACACCCGGACGAAGACAACACAGAGTCCGCACGACCAGGCGTACCTCAACGCCCGCGCCACTGGCTTCGTAGAGCGCGTCAATGATCGCGGGGTCCGTTAGGCCGTTGACCTTGATGGCGATCTTGCCGAGGGCTCCGCGATCACGTTGGGCGTTGATTAACTCGACGACACGCGTTCGAGTGGACAGGGGGCTGACGATCAGTTTCTCGTAGTTGCCAATTCTCGCAAACCCCGTGAGGAAGTTAAAGAGCTCGCCCACGTCGTGGGCGATGGCCGGATCACTGGTCAAGAGGCCAAAATCCTCGTAGACCCGGGCGGTCTTATCGTTGTAGTTGCCGGTGCCGATGTGCACGTAGCGCACGGTGGTGTCGCCTTCGGATCGCAAGACCAGGGTGATTTTACAGTGCGTCTTGAGTCCGACGATGCCATAGACCACGTGGACTCCCGCATCTTCTAACGCTTTGGCCCACTCAATATTGGCCGCTTCGTCGAAACGAGCCTTCAGTTCCACCAAGGCGACCACCTGCTTGCCGCGCTCGGCCGCGTGGATTAGCGAGGCGACAATCGGAGAGTCGCCCGACGTTCGATAGAGCGCCTGTTTGATCCCCACGACCTTGGGGTCCAGCGCCGCTTGGGCGGTGAAGGGTTCCACCGAGTCCGTGAAGGAGTCGTAGGGGTGGTGCAGCAAAATGTCGCCCTCACGAATCGCGGCCAGGACGTCACCCACGTGCTCTCCGTCGAGAAGACGTTTGGGCGTGCGCGGCGACCAACTCTCGCCCTTTAAATCGGGCCGATCAATCTCGTAAAGGTTCCACAGGTCACTGAGACCGAGCATGGCGTCGTTCACGTACACGTTCGAGGGGTCGAGTTCGAGCTGGTCGACGAGGAGCTTGAGGAACTCCTCGGACATCCCGCGTTGGATCTCCACGCGCAGCGCTTTGCCGAAGCGACGCCGGCGAAGCTCCACCTCTAGAGCCACCAACAGATCGTCGGCCTCGTCCTCTTCCAGCGTCAAGTCCGCGTTGCGCGTCACACGAAAGAGATCGGCCTGACCAATGCTCATACCGGGGAAAAGTCGACCGAGATGAGCGATGATGAGGTCTTCTAGGAGACACCAGGTATTGGGTCCGGCCTCTAAAAATCGCGGGAGCGAGTTTGGGACTTTCACCCTGGCGCTGCGTTCATCGTCGGTTGACTCGTCGCGCACCGAGACCGCGATGTTGAGCGAGAGATTCGAGATCATCGGAAAAGGGTGACCGGGATCGACGGCCAGCGGCGTGAGAACCGGGTAGACGTTCTCATCAAAGTACTTCGCGAGGCGCTCTTTCGCCTCGAAGTCGAGATCGCCGTACGGCACGATCGCGATGCCACTGGCGGCGAGCTCGGGCAGTATCGAATCGAGCATGAGACGATCTAGTCGCTCAGTAAGTTCCAGTACCCGCTCTCGAATCTCGGCGAGTTGCTGACGGGGCCGAACGCCGTCGACGGAGGGCGTTTGCACACCGGCGGCCACCTTGTCCTCAATGCTCACCACACGAACTTGAAAGAACTCATCCACCATGTCGGCGAAGATTGCGACGAATTTGCACCGCTCGAGGATGGGCAACTTTTGGTCGTCGCTCAAGTCCAAGAGTCGAGCGCCAAACTCCAGTCGTGACATCTCGCGACTGGCGAACCTCTCTGGTCCAAACGACGACAGATCTGTACTCAAGACAACGGGTTCCCTCTGCAGAGTCAAGTGCTTGTCTCCATCGTACGACTACTCTTGAAACGTGCCGAGACACGCCAACCGTGACGCACCTCAACCAGCGATCTTCGCGCCTGATAGCAAACGAAATCGCCGCTATACCGAGCTGGGCCTTATGGCGTTGGCGTGGTTCATAACGACCGCCTTTTACGTCTTGGCCTCCCTGGGCGCACAGGGAAAGATGCCCCCGAGGTTTCTTGTCTTCCTCGCTGGCATTGTCTTGATTTCTCTGTTGATGCACTTCGCCATTGCACGCTACGCTCCGAACGCCTCGGAGATTCTCTTACCCATCGCGACGCTGCTCAACGGTATTGGCTACGTCGAGATCNNCGAGATCAAGCACTCTGGTTCGTCGTCAGCGCGCTGGGTCTCGCCATCACCCTCAAGCTCGTTCGCCACGTACGTGACCTCGATCGCTATCGCTATCTGACCCTCGTGGCGGCCATCGCGCTCTTGGTCGCGCCGCTGCTGCCCGGCGTAGGAACAACGGTCAATGGCGCCCGGCTATGGATCTTCATAGGTCCATTTTCGTTTCAGCCCGTAGAGATCGCCAAGATCCTGCTCATCTTCTTCTTCGCTTCGTACTTTGCGGCGAATCGAGATCTTCTGTCGACCCCCACTCAACGGCTAGGCCCACGAAGGGTCGTACCGCCGAAGGTCCTTGTGCCGATTTTCGTTGCTTGGGGTCTCTCGGTCGCCATCTTGGGCGCGGAGAACGACATCGGATTTGCGCTGTTGATCTTTGCCCTCTTCATCTCATTGTTATGGGTCACGACAGGTCTCAAGTCGTACGTCCTGCTCGGATTCGGGCTGCTCGTGGGCGGAGCGTTCGTCGCGGACCACCTGTTCCACCAAGTGCAAGCTCGCGTGAGCGAGTGGCTCGACCCTTGGTCAGCGGTGAACTTTGCCTACTCGCACCAACTGGCCTTTGGCTGGTTCTCCATCGCCGCGGGCGGAGTTACGGGCACGGGCTTGGGCCTGGGTCAGTCGGGCACCGTTCCGTTCATTACCTCGGACATGATTTTCGCCGCGGTCGCAGAAGAACTCGGCTTTCTCGGCGTCATTTTGGTGCTGTGCCTATTCGCCGCCTTCGTCGGCGAAGGGTTTCGCATCGCGCAACGCGCGTCATCAGACTTCGTTCGCCTGACCGCGACGGGACTTTCTGCACTGATCGGATTCCAAGCGTTCTTTATCATGGCCGGTGTACTGCGCTTGCTGCCCTTTACCGGCATCACTTTGCCCTTCATGGCCTACGGCGGATCATCGCTCATCGCGAACTACCTGGTGGTCGCGGTCTTGCTGCGAATATCTGACGAAGGCAACACTGAGAAACGCGGAGGCGAAGTGCTCGCCGTCCATCTCGCTCAAGCGAAGTAAGCCTCGAGCACATCTTCAGAGCACAGTATGGGCGCGGGGACGCTTTGGCGAAAAGCCATCGAAAGTGCATCGCTGGCGCGACAATCAAAAAACTCTTGGCCCCTGGGCNNGTGGTCATCAACTCATGAGTACCCGGGCGACGACTCTCAATGGCCCCGTGGGCGTGCTGGAGAGCGATCGCGTCCGACAACGCCACCGGAATCACCAACAAGCGGAACGGTGCTTCGGCCTCCAACAGATGGACCATTGGCGAAGCATCGGTGAGGTCGTAGAGCACCGAGTCGAGATGCATCACGCGAAAGACAACGACGGGTGAATTCGGAGCTTCGAACGAGCCCTCGTCGTTCTCCGTCGGCGTGGTCTCTTCTGCGCTAGGTGATTGGTCGCTCATCGAATCCAACCCTAACTGCCGACTCGCCGAGAGACCGAGAGCACGGCACCGCCCGCGACAAAGAAGACCAGGGCCGCGGAACCTCCGTAACTCAAGAGCGGCAGAGGAATACCCGTGACTGGCATTATGCCCATCGTCATGCCGATGTTCTCAAAACAACTAAACGCGAAGAAGATGAAGACGCCGATGCAGAGCAGTCGTCCCATAGTGTCCTTGGCGTTCTTGGCAATCATGAACATCCGAAAGCCAACATAAGCCAAGAGCAAGATGATGATGACCGAACCGATGAGACCTAGCTGTTCGCCGATCGCCGTGAAGATAAAGTCCGTGCGCTGTTCGGGCACGTACCCGAGCACTGTCTGGAGGCCGTGAAACAGTCCCGCGCCGCGTACGCCGCCCGATCCGATCGCGCTCTTGGCGTTGTTGACCTCGTAGATCAGTCTTGCCAAAGTGGGGTTGGTGGAGTTTTGATTGAGGAACGACACGAAACGATCTACTTGATACTTCTGCAAGAGGTCCAGAAAGACTGCCGCCGCCAAGCCCGTCGAACCCACGATCGCCAACAGCGTCATGAAACGCGGTGGCACTCCCGCGACCACCATCATCGCCGAAACACTTAAGACAATAATTACCGCCGTACCGATGTCGGGCTGTTTGACGATTAACGCCAGCGGCACCGCGGCCATGACGAGAAGGCGCATGACGTCGTACATCGTGAGGCCCTCGGGACGGCGCGCACAAAACGTCGCCACCGCCAATATCAAGAACAACACGGTGAACTCGCTGGGCTGAATCTGAATCGAATTGCCAATGCTGTACCAGCGCTGGGCGCCCAGCGCATTTTGACCGATCACGAACACGCCCGCCAGCGCGAAGAGTGAACCGACGTACAGTGGCGTCGCCGCCATTTCAAATCGTCGATAGTCGATGCGCGAGACGACGTACATGCTGACGATGCCCAAGAGCACAAAGAGGCCCTGACGTTCAAGGTAGTAGTGCGGATTATCGCCAGCGTTAACGAGGGCCTGTCGAGTCGCGCTGTAGATCATGATCACGCCGGTGACACCCAGGACGATCATCCCCCAAAAGAGTCCCGAATCGAAGGAGTCCTTGGCTCGAAGTCGGCTCGTCATGGAGCTCCATGCGTCGGTCATTGCAGCACCTTGAGAAGTGTGGCGCCCTCGATCTCTACGCCCCACCACCACTGCATCTGCAGCGCCGCCTGGTAGGCCAACATGGGAAGACCATTCGTCGATCGGCATCCGGCATCATCGTAGAGTTGGCGCCACCGAGACGTTCGAGGTTCGTAGTTGATATCGACGGCGATGGTCTCGTGATGAACTCCTTGCAACACCGCCGCCTCTTCGCTCCGGCCTTCGAGGGGCAGCGTGTTGATAACCAGGTCCACCGGCCGATAGACCAGTGACTGGGCAAAGACGTTCTTGTAGCGACCGGTGAGCTCTTCCACCTTCGCCTCGTTTCGAGCGATCACGACCGCCGTAGCTACGCCATTGTGCGTAAGGGCGTCAACGATCGCGCTGGCCGCCCCGCCGGCGCCCAAGATAACTGCGTGAATGTTCTCCAGCGCGAATCCCATCTCACGATTAAGTGATTCGACGAATCCTTGACCATCCGTGCTCTCCCCGAGCAGTTTGCCGTCACACTGCCACAGTGAGTTCACGGACTTCGTGCGCGTCGCGACGTCGCTGAGCTCGTCGCAGAGTTCGTGGGCGACGCCTTTTAAGGGACTGGTCACCGACAGAGCGTCGAACTTCGTCGTCATGAGCCCCTTCAACTGATTAGCGTCATTGAGACCTAGCTCCACACGAGTGGACGCACCTTCGAGGCCCGCCAATTGGAGTCCCGCGAGTTGTAGTTGTGGCGAGAGCGAGTGTTCGATGGGCGAACCCACGACCCCAAGTCGCCAGTTCATCCAACTCCCCTTGACGAGGCGAGTCTTTCGTTCTTTAACTGCTGGGCAAACGTCGTCGAAAAGGCTTCGTCGCCACGCTTATTGATCACGGTGAAGTAGAGCCAGGTACCCGCAGGCGCGTGGAGGACTGCCTTCAGTGCGATGGTCGACACCGCACAGATCGGTGTCGGCGTGAGTCCGGTGTTCAGATACGTGTTGTACGGCGTTGGCGTCTGCAACATGGCGTGAGTCACGGAGCCTCCGTCGAGACCGAGGGAGTAGAGCACGGTCGAGTCCATCTGCAGTGGACCGCCTCGCGCCAATCGATTGAAGATGACCCGAGCGACCTGGGGCATGTTGCGCGGATAGTAACCCTCTTTTTCAACGATCGACGCGGCCACGATCAACTGATAGGCGTTCAGCCCTTCGACGACCGTGGACGGGGTCAGTCCAACCGACGCGGCCTCTTTTTGGAAACTGCGCACCATCTCGTTCACGAGTTCGCGCGGCGTCGTCGAGGGCTTGATGATGTAGGTTTGCGCACCAATGAGCCCCTCGAGGGAACTGCCATGATCGAACGAACTCGGCGTCTTAGCGGCCGTAGCGTCCGCGGTGAACGTGTTGGCGTACTTCACGCCCATGGCCCCCTCGACGTCGAGGGCCACTTCGTGCAACGTAAGACCCGGCGAGACGGTCACGACGTCGACGTTGGGCGGGGCGCCAAGAATCGCGCGCACACTGGCGAACGACGAGCCCTTGCGCATCTCGTAGGAGCCGGCTCGGATGAGCGGAATACGAAGTACGAGATTCTCTAAGCGAAAGGCGAAGGGCGACGCAATGACGCCGCTCGCGTGTAGCTCACCGGCGATAGTGGCGAAAGAGTCGCCCGTGTGCACCGTGACGATGACCTCCTTGCCCTTCCCGGCGAAGATGGGATCGACCTGCAGAGCGAACCAACCCACGACTAGCACCACGAGCACGACCACGCCCAAGAGAACTCGGCCAAGCGGCCTAGTCAGCATGGTGGCCATCAACGTAGTTTTGCAGCATGATCACGGCGGCGGCGCTGTCGACGTGATCGCGGTGTTGCTTGGCCTTAAGGCCCGCTCGCGAGAGTGAACGGTGCGCTTCGAAGGTCGTCAGTCGCTCGTCCCACTGGGTCACTGGGAGATCACCCAAAGCGTCAATCAGTTCGCGGTACAGCGCGTCGGCCTCTTTAGTGCTNNGTTTCGCGACCCGACAGCGCCACCGGTCGCCCAACTACGACTGCCTCGATGCCTTCGTCGGCGATCAACTGTTGCAGCGATGTGATCAGTGTCTCATCGTTCACTACAGCCGAGCGCGGAAAGGCCATCGTTTCGGCGGTGTCCGTGATCGCAATGCCACAGCGAGCCGCGCCAGGATCAATGCCGAGTAGCCGGGCCATCCAGTTCTTAAAGCGCCTTCGCCGCGACCAACACCGCGTCGATGCCCTTGGGATCGCGACCACCGGCGAGCGCCAAGCGCGCTGAACCGCCGCCCACTCCCCCCAGGTGCGCGGCGAGCGACTTGACGGTGCTCGAGGCATCGAGCGACTCATCGGTCGCCACGGCCAGTGACACTTTGCCGTCGTCCTCGCCCACTAAGACCACGACTCGACGACCGCGGTGTTGCAGATCCTGAGCCAGAGAACGTAACTGGTCACCGGGATAACCGTCCACGCGCGCAATTACGACGTCGCCCTTACTCATCGCGTCGAGTTCCGAAGCGAATTGGGCCAGTTGGGCCTGGCGCAGTGAGCCGATCTGTTTTTCCACCTCGCGCTGGCGCTCGAAGAGCCGCTCGAGCGCGGGCACCACATCCTCGAGGGATGTTTTTAGTAGCGCCGCGACTGAACCCAGGGCCTGCTCCATTTCGTAACTACGGCGATGGGCGCCCAGGCCGCTCACGGCTTCCAGGCGACGGGTGTTGGCACCGATGGAGGACTCGCTGACCACTTGAATCTGGCCGATATCACCGAGTCGCTCCACGTGGGTACCCCCGCAGAATTCGAGGCTGTGGCGCCCCGCGCGCACCACGCGCACTCGATCACCGTACTTGTCGCCAAAGAACGCGACGGCCCCCATGGTCTCAGCTTCGAGCTTGGTGGTTTGAATGGTGTCGACGTGCTCGTTGAGTACGACATCGGTGTTGACCATCGTCAGTATCTCATTGGTCTCTTCTTTGGTAAGAGGGGCGCCGTGCGAAAAATCAAAGCGCAGTCGCTCAGGTCCGACGTAGGAACCTTGCTGGCGAACGTGATCGCCCAGCACCGAGCGGAGACCCCCGTGCAAGAGGTGTGTCGCGGTGTGATTACGCCGCGTCGCCTCGCGGCGAACAGGCTCGATGGTCGCGATGGCCGTCTGACCCGGGAGCATCTCGCCCGTCAGTCGGCCCCGATGCGCGAAAAGTCCCCCGGCCACGTTTTGGGTATCGAGGACTTCAAAACGTCCGGATTCGGTGACGACCGTGCCGGTGTCGCCCACTTGACCGCCCGCTTCCGCAAAGAACGGCGTCGAATCGAGAAACAACTCGCTCTGGCCGTCGTCGCCGGCGAGCACGGCGAGCACCGAAGTCTCGACACTGTAGCGACTGACGTCACGGCCGACAAACTCGGTCGCTCCGTGGAGATCAACGAGGTCTCGATACTCCGTGTCGTCAGCCACGCGCAAGGTCTTGGCGTTGGCGCGAGCCCGCTCGCGTTGGTGGCTCATCGCCTCGTTGAAGGCGTCACGTTCCACACTCAAGCCGGCTTCGCCCACGATCTCCTCGGTCAATTCGATGGGGAAACCGTGCGTGTCGTGCAACTTAAATGCAGCGTCACCAGGAAAGATGACCGAGCCACGAGCGAGGACCTCTTGTTGAGCTTCTTCGAGGAGCGTCAATCCTGTGCGCAGGGTGCGGGCAAAACCGGCCTCTTCACGTTCAAGGACTTCGACGATGAGGTCACGGTCGTGCACGAGCGTGGGATAGACCGTACCCATCTTCTCTATCGTCGCGTCGACGAGCGAAGCGACCATCGCCCCCTCGGCCCCGGCGCGCCGAGCCGCGAGCACGGCGCGACGGATGAGCCGGCGCAATACGTAGCCTCTTCCCTCATTGGAGGGCAACACCCCGTCGCCAACCAACATCGTCATCGCGCGACCGTGATCGGCGATTCGACGGATCGCCACGTCCGAAGTCTCATCGAGGCCGTAGCCGACATTGAGCGCGCGCGACGCCGCATCCAGCAACGGCGCGAAGAGATCCGTCGCAAAGACCGTCTCGACGCCGTTGAGGATCGCCAACGTTCGCTCTAAACCCGCGCCGGTGTCAATGTTCTTCTTGGGGAGTTCCGTGAGCGAACCGTCGGGACTCTTTTCATACTGGGTGAAGACCAAGTTCCAGAACTCAACGAATCGATCTTCATCGCCCGTGGCGGGTCCCCCATCCGCGCCAAAGGCCGGTCCCTTGTCATAGAAGATCTCTGATGAGGGTCCACAGGGACCAACCTCGCCCATGCTCCAAAAGTTGTCCTCGCCCATTCGTTGAATCCGCTCGGGCCGCACGCCGACGAGATCGCGCCATATAGCCGCGGCTTGGTCGTCGGAATCGTGCACCGTCACCCACAGACGCTCGGGATCGAGGCCGAAGTCCTCAGTGACAAGCTGCCAGGCATAGGTGATGGCGCCTTCTTTGAAGTAGTCGCCGAAGGAGAAGTTGCCCAGCATCTCAAAGAACGTGTTGTGGCGCTGGGTGGTGCCAATGATGTCAATGTCCAAAGCGCGAAAACACTTCTGCACCGAGACCGCGCGCGCGTAAGGAGGTACTTCTTCTCCGGTGTAATAGGCCTTAAAGGGCACCATGCCCGCCACCGTGAACAGTAGGGATGGGTCGTGGGGGATCAGGCTCGCCGAGGGCACGACGACGTGACCGTTCGCGGCGAAGTAGTTGAGGAAAATCGAGCGAAGTTCGGCGGCTTCCACGAGAGTTACTCTACTGGCGCGGGTGGTTCGCCCTGGTGAGAGCGGTTCGTTCGCGCCCGCCACTGTTCGACGAGCGCACCCTCACGTCCGTAACTCGACGAATCAAAAAACGTCGACGTCGCGAGTTCGTCGGGCAGATACTGCTGGTCGACCCATCCATCGGGGTAGTCGTGCGCGTAGCGGTACTCAGTGCCATGGCCTAGGAGTGCAGCGCTGCGGAACGACGCGTCACGTAGATGCGCCGGCACTTGGGTCGAGGCGCCCGACTGCAACGCTGCAGTCGCCGCGCCCAGCGCGCGCGTCACCGAGTTGCTTTTGGGCATGAGCGCCAAGGTAAGTGTGGCGTGCGCCAGCGTGAGGCGCGCCTCGGGCAGACCCACGAACTCCACGGCCCGCGCCGCCGCCTCGGCCACGAGCAGTCCGAGCGGTTCGGCGAGTCCGACGTCCTCGCTGGCCAAGATGACGAGGCGCCGAGCGAGGAATCGCGCACTCTCACCGCTCTCGAGCAACGTGACCATCCAGTAGAGCGCGGCGTCGGGATCGGATCCGCGCACCGACTTTATGAAGGCACTGATCTGGTCGTAGTGCGTGTCGGCGGACTGGTGATAGAGACGGCCGTCTCGAGCCCTCGCGACGTGGCTCACGTCCACCGGCGCGCCGGGGTCTTCAATGTTGACCAGCACGATAGCGGTGTCGAGCGTCGTGAGGGCACTGCGCGCGTCGCCGTCCGCCGACGATGTCACGGCCTCGAGCGCGGCGTCGGTGATCGATGCGCCTCGAAGTTCGAGTCCGCGGCGAACCAACGTGACGAGGTCCTCTTCAGCGAGTGGGCGAAGTCGCCACAACGTCGACCTGCTCATGAGCGCCGCGTTGACCTCAAAATAGGGATTCTCGGTGGTCGCGCCGATCAGGACCACCGCGCCCGTCTCGGTCGCCGGCAACAAGAGATCCTGCTGGGCCTTGTTGAAACGGTGCACCTCGTCGATGAACAGCACCGTGCGTTGGCCCCGCTCTCCCAAGCGCTCGTGAGCACGCGCCAACGCTTCACGAACGTCCTTCACCCCGCTCGATACGGCCGAGAGGCTCTCGATGACGTAGTCGGCCGAGGTGGCCAGTATCCGCGCCAGCGTGGTCTTACCGGTGCCGGCCGGGCCCCAGAGGATCATCGACGTCAGTTGATGCGCTTCGGCCAGTCGTCGCAGTGGTCCGTCGACGCCGACCAAGTGATCTTGGCCCACCACCTCGTCGAGCGTGCGCGGGCGCAACAGTTCAGCCAGGGGCGCCGTTTCGCGCAGGCGCTCGTTGACGGCGTCGTCAAAGAGTGACGTACGTCACGTACCTTTTTTGGTGAAGCGCAGACGAAGTTCGCTCAGGTGGCGCTCGGTGATGCCCTTGGGCGCACCGGTCATCAGATCTGTCCCCGACTGGGTCTTGGGAAAGGCGATGACCTCTCGGATGTTCTCCTCGCCGGCGAAGATCGCCACCAGTCGATCGATCCCAAAAGCGAAGCCAGCGTGGGGCGGTGCACCGTACTTAAAGGCGCCAAGCATGAAGCCAAAGCGGCTGTTCGCCTCGTCGTCGCTGATACCCAGGGCTCGAAAGATTCGCGACTGGATGTCGGCGCGATGGATCCGCACCGAGCCACTGCCGAGCTCCCAGCCGTTCAACACCAAGTCGTACGCCTGAGAGCGAACCTTCAAGGGATCGCTCTCGATTAGTTCGAAATCCTCGGGGTGGGGCATGGTGAAGGGATGATGCGCCGCGAGTAAGTGGCCGTCCTCGTCGAAACCATCGAACAGCGGGAACTCGGTGACCCACACGTACTTATGGGCTCCTTCGCCCACGGGCGGCGATCCAAGGGTGACGCGCAGCGCGCCGAGCACCGTACAGGCCAGGGCGTACTCTTCGTCAGCGACCACGAGGACCAAGTCGCCAACGACGGCACCGTCAAGGTGCTCTAGAGCCGCCGCCTCGCCTTCACTGAGAAAACGCGCGAGGGGCGAGTCCAGGCCTTCACTCGTGACCCGGAACCACGCGAGGCCCTTCGCGCCGAGTTGCTTGGCTTGTTCAGTCAGTTCATCGAGGCGGGCCCGTGAAAAGCTTGCTCCACCCTCTACGCGTATTGCCTTCACGATGGGCGCCGCGAAGGCCTTGACGCCGCTGGCGGCGAACAGTTCTGAAAGATCGTGCAAGGTCATGGCAAATCTCAGGTCGGGCTTGTCGGTGCCG
>PKWD01000171.1:8636-19747 GCA_003131945.1 Acidimicrobiaceae bacterium | reverse complement strand
CTCTGGGGCAGGACGTAGAACTCACCCGGCTGCAAGCGCGACGGCACGACGAACTCGCGTGAGCCTTCGGGCGTGGGCGCCCAGAGCAGCGGGGTCTCCACCTCACAAAAACCTTGCGCGTCCATGGAACGACGTAACGCCGCGTTCACTTTGGCGCGAAGTCGAAGGTTGTGCTGCATCTTGTCTCGACGAAGATCCAAATATCGATAGCGAAGGCGCACCTGCTCTTCTATGTCCACGCGATCGTCGAGTTGAAACGGCGGCACGTCGGCGAGAGAGAGTATCTCGATCTGACAGTCGCTTAACTCGATGGCGCCAGTCGCCAGGCGATCGTTGACGGTGCCTTCGGGTCGAGGCGTGACGGTGCCGGTGACGCGAACGACGTACTCACTTTTTACCTCGACCGTGCCCTCGACGACGACCTGCACCACGCCCGAGCGGTCACGAACATCGAGGAAGGCTAGATGTTCACCATGTTCGCGGCGTTTGGCGACCCAGCCACAGACGCTGACGCGCTCTCCCACGTGATTTTTCGTGATCGAGCCGCAGAGCAAATCGCGCATGCTGGTGGCTTCAACGTCGTCGGGCATCGTCACGTCACTTCATCAGGAGGTTGGCTACCGTCGAGACGATCTCACTTTGGGCCACGCGCAACTGCGCCTGCGCAAAGTCCTCGCTTCGAAGGTCCCTAATCGTAACCTCACCGGTCTCGATCTCCTCGGGGCCGAGGAGCAGCGCCAGGCGAGCGCCCGACTTATCGGCCACCTTCATCTGGGCCTTCATCGAACGCCGATCGTAGGCGCGATCCGTCGCGAACCCGGCCTCGCGCAACCGCTCGATCAAGACCGTCGCGACGGCGCTGGCGGTGGTATCGATGACAAAGAGGTCGAGCCGGCGATTGAGCAGTTCACCCGTGACACCTTCGGCAGCGCGGGCCAGCAAAATTCTTTCGACGCCACTGCCAAAGCCAATGCCGCTGGTGGGTTTGCCCCCAAGCTCTTCGGCCAACTTGTCGTAGCGCCCGCCACCGCCGATGGCGTTCTGAGCACCTTCCAGCGCGTCGGCGACGAACTCAAAGGTCGTGCGGGTGTAGTAGTCGAAGCCGCGCACCAATCGAGGTTCCAGGGTGCTCTCGATGCCGAGCGAGGTAAGACCGGCCAGGACGGCGTCGAAGTGCGTGCGGCAGTCTTCACAGAGGTGATCGATCAGCAGCGGACCGTTCGTGGTGACCTCGACGCAGGAATCTCGCTTGCAGTCCAGTACCCGCAGCGGGTTCTGGCGCCAGCCTTCGCGATGTTCTTCGCAGAGTTGGTCTTGGTGCGCGGCTAAGTACTCACGTAAGAGCTCCACGTACGCGCCGCGGCACGCCTCGTGACCCATGGAGTTGATTAAGAGGCGCACCCGTCGCAGGCCGATGTCGTGGTAGAAACCATTCGCCAACGCAATGACCTCGACGTCCACGGCTGGGTCGTCGGTGCCGAGCACCTCGACGCCGAGCTGGTTGTGCTGGCGGTACCGTCCAGCCTGAGGGCGCTCGTATCGAAAGGCCGGTGTGGCGTACCAGGCCTTCCACGGCGTCGTCGGCTGGTGCTGGACGAAAGCGCGCACCACCGACGCGGTGCCTTCGGGGCGAAGCGCGTAGCGTCGCTCGCCGCGGTCTTCGAAGACGTACATCTCTTTTCTAAATACGTCGCTCTGCTCGCCAATGCCGCGCAGAAAGACCCCGACGTCTTCGAAGAGTGGATTGATCACCAAAGAAAAGCCGTAGCGGTACGCACGCTCCGCGAAACGGGCCAGCAGTCCCTCCCACAGAGCGGAGTCGGGAGCCAACACGTCGTGAGTGCCGACGGGGGCTTGAAAGGGCGCGACGGGTTCGCTCATGAGGTCTTGTTCTGTCCCGGCAGCGAACGAAAGGCGTCAAAGACCCCGTCCACGCCCTTCAGCGCCGCCAAGAGGCTCGACAGGTGCGCCGGGTCGGCGAGCTCGACATCAAAGAGCATGCGCACGATGCGCGCCCCCGACGTCGTTGAACTGCTCGAGATGATATTGAGGTGGTACTCGGCCACCACCTTGGACACGTCGAGCAAGAGACGCGAGCGATCAAAGGCCATGATCTCTAAGACGGCGCGGTACTGGCCACCCGCGGAGCCGTCCCACTCGACGTCGATGATTCGCTCGCCCAGTCGCTGGGCGAGTGCCACGGCGTTCGAACAGTCGTCGCGGTGCACCGACACTCCTCGGCCCTGAGTGATGAAGCCCATGATGGAGTCGCCGGGCACCGGAGAACAGCAGCGCGCCAGGTGGACCATGACGTCGTCGAGTCCCTCGACGTACACCCCCGCCGTGCGGCGCGACGTGCGATACGCGCGCGGCGCCTTGGTAACCGTCGTGGGCATCTGTTCGGCGTCGCCGCCGCGCAACTCGCGGTCCAGTCGCTGGACGACCGCGTGCGCCGAGATCTGATCGCTGTCGATCGCCATAAAGAGCGCGTCGTGGTCCTCTAGGTTCATCGAGGTAATGACCGCGTCGAGGGCGCTCGAGGAGAGCGAGGTGGCGATGGGCAGCCCTTCGCGGCGAAGAGCCTTGGTCAACTCCTCACGGCCTCCTTCGATGGCGTCGTCGCGGCGCTCGCGTTGGAACCACTGTCGAATCTTGGACTTGGCCCGTGAGGACTGGACGATGTTCAGCCAATCGCGAGACGGCCCGGCGTTTTCGTTCTTACTCGTCACGATTTCGACGACGTCGGCCGATCGCAACACCGTTTCGAGTGGCACCAAACGGCCGTTCACCTTGGCGCCCACGCAGTGGTGTCCGACCTCGGTGTGCACGGCGTACGCGAAGTCAATCGGCGTCGCCCCTTCAATAAGGGGAATCACCCGGCCCTTGGGCGTAAAGAGATACACCTCGTCCTGGCCGAGGTCGAGCTTCAACGCCTCCAAAAAGGCGATGGGATCGTTCTCCTCCTGTTCGACGTCGGCCAGGCGCTGCATCCAGGCCACTTCCTTGGCCGAGGCGCCCTCTTTGTAACTCCAGTGCGCCGCCACGCCAAACTCGGCCCGGCGGTGCATCTCTTGAGTGCGCACCTGCACCTCGACTGACTTACCCTTGGGACCGATCACCGTCGTGTGCAACGACTGATAGAGATTGAACTTCGGAGAGTTAATGAAGTCTTTAAAACGGCCTTGCACCGGCGCCCACAGCGCGTGAATGGCCCCTAAGGCCGCCCAACAGTCGCGCTCGTCTTCTACGATCAGACGCAGTCCTACCAGGTCGAAAATCTCGTCAAACTCCTTGCCGCCGACCACCATCTTTTCGTAGATGCTCCAAAAGTGCTTCGGCCGACCACGCACCTCGGCCTTGATGCCAAACTCGTCGAGCTTGGCCGAGAGCGTCGACATCACTTCTCTGAGGTAAGCCTCGCGTTCGGGCTGGCGAGCGGCGACCATCTGTTCGATCTCGGCGTAACGCTTGGGGTGCAGCGTGGCAAAACTTAGATCCTCGAGTTGCCACTTCACCTGTTGGACGCCGAGTCGGTGAGCTAGTGGCGCGTACACGTCGAGGGTCTCTTGGGCGATGGCGCGCTGGCGATGCATGGGCATCACCGAAATGGTGCGCATGTTGTGGAGTCGGTCGGCCAGCTTGATCAAGAGCACTCGCCAGTCTTGAGCCATGGCGATGAACATCTTGCGAATGGTGGCGGCCTGTTGGGCCTCTTTGGAGTCGAACTCCAGTCGGTCCAACTTGGTCACGCCGTCAACCACCGCCGCTACCTGGGAACCGAACTCCTTCGCCAGCCACTTCGTCGTGACGCCGGTGTCCTCCACCGCGTCGTGCAGCAAGGCGGCAGCGATCGTGGTCTCGTCGAGGCCCAAATCGGCCGTAATACCGGCCACCGCGATGGGGTGGGTGACGTACGGCTCGCCCGTTCGACGTAGTTGGCCCTCGTGGGCGTTGATGGCCGCGATCCCGGCGCGACGAATCAGGTCCACGTCGCCGTCAACGTGGTACTCGTTAAAACGCGCGATGAGTCGCTCAATCGAACTGAGCAATACCGGGTCGGCGGTAGCGCGCGAAGTGAGACTAACCATGAGGTCAGCCTACCGGCGCCTTAGCGACGTTTAGGCTTGCGCGCGCGAGGTTGAATGGTCCCGCCCATGATGCCCGAGCGTACCGGGCGCACGTTTCGAACCGTGCCCTCGACGCCGATGAGCGCCGCGCTGGTCGCCGTCAAGGTCTGACGCTCGGAACGCTGATTGACGCGCAGGGCGAGTTCCTGGTAACGAGGCTCGCGCTCTTTCAACCAGGCCAGTATCGGGCTCGCAATAAATATTGACGAGTACGCTCCGCTCATCAGACCAACGAAGAGCGCCAGGCCGTAGTTCTGCAGGGTCGTCGCGCCCAACAGGTCCGCACCGATCAGCAGCACCGCGAGCACCGGCAAGATGGCGACCAGCGAGGTATTGATCGATCGCGCGAGGGTCTGGTTCATCGACAAATTGACCATCTCGCTGTAGGTGAGGTCCCCGCCCTTTAAGACGCCCTGGGTGTTGTCGCGCACTCGGTCAAAGACGACCACCGTGTCGTAGAGCGAATACCCGAGGATGGTGAGCACCGCCACCACCGTGTCCGGCGTCACCTGGAACCCGGTGAGCGAATAAATCCCGGCCGTGACTAAGAGGTCGTGGATCACGGCGATCAGGGCGGCGATGGCCATCTTCCATTCGAAGCGGAACGAGATGTACGCCACCACGACGATGAAGAAGACGAGCACGGCCAGGATGGCCTTGTCGGTGATCTGGCTCCCCCAGGTGGGACCCACGTCGGAGAACGTCACGTCGGACGTCGACGTGTTGCTGAGCTGGCCGAGCGCTTTGGACACGTTGTTCTCGACAATGGTTCTCTGCGGCGCCGGCAGCTTGTTCAAGTCGGCCTCGACCTGCACCTTTCTGGCGCCTCCGGCCCCCAGGAACTCGATGATGGGTCCGGACACCCCGGCCGACGTGACCGCGTTCTGCACGCTGGCGGCGGTGACCGAGGAGGAGGAGGCCGGCACCTCCCACGACTGCCCGCCCTTGAAGTCGATACCGAAGTTGAACCCGCGCGTCCCCATGGAGACGAGCCCGAGCACGATGATGGCGCCGGAGATCAGGTACCACGTGCGACGGCGGCCCACGAAGTCGAAGGAGGTCTCGCCCCGGTACAGACGGACGAACGCATTGGGGCGCTTGCCCGGGGCGTCCGTGGTGGACACGGTGTCTTCGGTGACGGTCACGATGCCCCCCCGGAGTCAATGGCCAGCCCGCGCGCGATGCCGATGACACGGGCGCCGGTGACCTTGGCGTTGCGACCCAGCATGATGACCAGCGGCCGGGTGAAGAAGTACGTGGTGAACACGTCGAGAAGGGTCGAGAGGCCCAGGAAGAAGGCGAACCCCTTGACCGTGCCCGCCGCCAGCAGCCACAGCACCAGAGCGGCGGCGAACGACACCGTGTCGGCCGCCAGCACCGTCCGGAAGGCGCCCTGGAAGCTCTTGTCCACGCTGGTGCGCACCGACCGACCGCTACGCACCTCGTCCTTTAATCGTTCGAAATACACGATGTAGGAGTCGACCGTGATACCGACCGACACGATCAACCCGGTGACACCCGACAGGTCCAGGGTGAGATCCAGCCCCGATCGACCGAGTATGGACACGATGGCGAAGAGCAGCGCGGCCGTGACGATCAGTCCCGAGACCACCACGATGCCGAGGGCCCGGTAGTAGAGGATCGTGTAGATGAGGACCAGCAGCAGTCCACCGATGCCGGCTCCCAGCCCGGCATTGAGCGACGACTTGCCATCGGTGGGCGACACCGTCGTCTGGTCGATGTTGACGAGCCGCACCGGCAGCGAGCCGTAGTTGAGGTCGAGGGAAAGGTTGGTGGCCGACGTCTGGGTGAAGCTGCCGCTGATCTGTACCTTGCCGTCGAAGGACGTGAAGGTCCCCTGGCCGGGCTGGGTCAGGGGAGCGGAGACCACCGTGCCGTCGAGGTCGATGCCGATGATCTCGTGGAAGTACTTGTCAGACAGTGTGTCCCACGCGTGCGACCCTGTACCGGTGAGCGTGGCGTTCACCACCCACTGGTTGTTCTGGAACTGGGCCAGGGCACTGGCCACGGCGGTACCGCTCAGTTCGGAGGGGCCGAGCAGATAGCGCTCTCCGCCCGCCCCTTGGAGGGGGACGAGCACCGTGGAGTGGGGATGGGCGTCGTCATAGTCGGGCGTCGTCGTCTGGTAGCTGGCCAGCACCGGGTCCGCACCGATGTTGGCGATGTTGGAGTTGCCGGAGGAATCCACCGTCAGATTCGGCTTCTGCAAGGAGTACTGGGCGGCCGAGGGGCCGCTCGGCAACGGGGGCAGCTTCGTGCCCTTCTTCGGTGCTGTGTACCCGGTCGATGCCGCCAATGCCGGACGAAATTGCAGCTGGGCCGTCTTGCCGATGAGGGCGATGACCTTCCCCGGGTCCTTCAGACCAGGCAGCTGCACCACGATGTTCCCACCCTGGGAGTTGACGTTGGCGCCGGCTACGCCGGCGGCGTCGACCCGGTTGCGGATGACGTTGATGGTGACGTTCTGCTGGCCGGCGTTGATGGGGTGGGCCGGCTTGTAGACGATCTCCGAACCGCCGGCCAAGTCGAGGCCGAGCTTGGGTGACCAGCCGGCCCCCAGGACGGCCGCCAGCAAGACGATCGTGACCGCCACGACCAGCGACAAGCTGATGACCAGTGAACGCTTCACCGTCCGCCTCCCTGTCCGGCCCCCGGCGCCCCGTCGGCCCCGGGCTTATCCTTGGTCTCGTCGTCATCACCGGCGTCGTGCTCGCCGGCGGGATCGTGCTCGCCGGCGGCATCGTGCTCGTCGGCGGAATCGAGCTCGCTCGGGTCGTGCCAGCCGGCCGCCTCGGCCACGCCGTCATGGCCTTCGTCGTGCCAGTTCTGCTCGGCCACGGAATTGGCATCGGGTTCGACGATCTTGCGGGCGATGGTGGAGCGCACCACCGTGATCCGTGTCCCTGGCGCCGTTTCGAGCGTGACCCGGTCGGGCTCGACGTCGAGCACGGTACCGAAGATGCCGGCCGCCGTGAGGACCTCGTCCCCGGCCGAGAGCTCCATCAGGGTGTCGCGCTGGCGCCGGACGGCCTGGGAACGGGGCCGGATGAAGAACATGTAGAAGACACCGGCGATGATGACGAAGAAGATCAGCTCGCCGATACCCGCCCCGCTCGTGGTGGTCTTCGTCGTCTTCGCCGCCGCCCATAGGGCGGCAAAGACAACGGTGGCTGTGGGCATGGTCAGGTCGTCTCCGGCTCGTTCGAGCTTTCGAGTTTACCCCAGGCACTCCCCGGGGCCTGGGCACCTGCGTTTCGTTTTCCCCCCCACGCAGGGACGATGTGCCTGTTTAGCAGGACGATGTCCCCGTTTCACCACAAGGTGGCCGCCCCCGTCACGGGGTTGGCACGGGGGTCGGGCATCCCCAGGTGGGCGAAAGCCCGGGCTGTCGCCACCCGACCGCGCGGCGTCCGCATGACGAGGCCTTGCTGGAGCAGATAAGGCTCGTAGGCGTCCTCGACGGTTTCTGTCTCCTCCCCGACACACTGGGCCAGGGTCACGAGGCCCACGGGGCGCCCGTCGAAGCGCCGGCACAGGGCGTCCAAGATGGCCCGATCGACCTTGTCGAGGCCGAGTTCGTCGACGCCGAACATCTCCAGACCCTCGGCCGCCAGTTCCGCCGTGATGGTGCCCTCGGCCCGTACCTCGACGTAGTCGCGGACGCGCCGTAGGAGCCGGTTGGCGATGCGGGGAGTACCCCGGGCCCGGTTGGCGATCTGCCACGCACCGATACTCGCCACCTCGACGCCGAGGATCCCCGCCGCCCGCGTCACGATGCCCTGGAGGTCCTCGGGGGCGTAGAGGTCGAGCCGGCCGAGGAAGCCGAACCGGTCGCGTAGCGGTCCCGTGAGCAGACCCGTACGGGTAGTGGCCCCCACGAGCGTGAACCGGGGCAGGTCGAGCCGGATCGATCTGGCCGTGGGGCCCTTGCCGATGAGGATGTCGAGCTGGAAGTCCTCCATGGCCGGGTACAGGACCTCTTCGACGGGCCGCGGCAGCCGGTGGATCTCGTCGATGAACAAGACGTCGCCGTGCTGCAGATCGGTCAGGATGGCGGCGAGGTCACCCGTGCGCACGAGCGCGGGGCCCGACGTGATGCGCAGGCCGACACCCATCTCGGCGGCCACGATCCCGGCCAGCGACGTCTTGCCCAGCCCCGGCGGACCGGCGAACAGCAGGTGGTCCACCGGCTGCTGACGGCGTCGCGCCGCCTCGAGCACGATGTGCAGGTGCTCGGTGAGCTGCGCCTGCCCGAGGAACTCCTCGAGCCGACGCGGACGCAGGCGGACCTCGTCAGCCAGGTCGGCCGGGTCCACCACCGGGTCGACGGGTCGGATCGATCCCTCTTCTGCTTCGACTGTTTCTTCTCTCGCGTCTTCTCTCCCGGCGCCCGGCGTCGCCACCACCGATTCGACACCGGGGACGGCCACCACCTCCCGGCGGCTCACCGGGCGCTCGCCAGCTCGCGCAAGGCCTGGCGCAACATCTCCTCCACGGCGCCGGCGTCGGGGACGTCATGCAGGGCGCGGCGGATCTCCTCCGGTCCGTAGCCGAGCTCGGCCAGCGCGGCCCGCACCTCGACGCGGGGCTCGGCCGTGGCGCCGGTGGACCCACCCGGTACGCCGGCGCCGGAAAACTCCGGCAGCTCCAGGCGTGTCCGCAGGTCGAGCACCAGTCGGGCCGCTGTCTTGCGCCCCACACCGGGCACCGCGCACAGCACGTCCAGATCCTCGTCGAGGACGGCCCGCACCAGGTCGGACGGCCGCAGCACACAGAGCACGGCGAGGGCCAGGGACGGTCCCACCCCGTGGGCCGACAGAAGGGCCTCGAAACACCGTCTCTCCTCGGTGGTGGAGAAGCCGTACAGGACGATGGCATCCTCGCGGACGTGCGTGTGGATATGCAGCGCCACATCGGAGCCGAGCTCGCCGGCGGTCACGAGCAGGGGGGCGGGCACGCTCACCCGGTACCCGACCCCGTGCACATCGACGAGCAGCTCGCCCTCCCCCGTCCGGGCGATCAGCCTGCCGCTCAGCCACCCGATCACGGTCGCCCCCCGCCGGCGGCGGCGATGGCCTGGCGCAGAGGCTGAGATGTCAGGTGGCAGACGGCCAGGGCCAGGGCGTCGGCCACGTCGGGGGGACTCGGGCGTTGCGGGAGCTCCAACAGAGCGGCGACCATGTTCTGCACCTGTTCCTTCGATGCGCTGCCGAAGCCGACGACGGCCTGCTTGACCTCGTTCGAGGTGTACTGCGCCACCCCGCATCCCGCCTCCACCGCCGCCACCAGCGCCAACCCGCCGGCCTGGCCCGTGGCCATGGCCGTGCGCACGTTGGTCTGGAAGAAGACGCGCTCGACCACCACGGCGTCGGGGCTCATCTCGGCCACCAGGGTGCGGAGCTCGGTGAACAGCGTGTGCAGGCGCTCGGGCAACGGCATCGCCGGGTCGGTCGTCACCACGCCGCCGGCGCTCGCCGTCAGGCGACTCCCGGAGCGCTTGACGAGGCCATAGCCGCAGCGCGACAGGCCGGGGTCGATGCCCAGGACGAACACGCGTTCGACTGTAGCAAGGGTGGCCCGGACACAGGTGGACCGTGGCCCGCTCCCGCCCGGCCGGGGCCGGCCGGTGCTTTCAGTCGATGGCGGCGGCCAGGACCTCGTCGGGGATGTCGAAGTTCGACCACACGTTCTGCACGTCGTCGTGATCGTCGAGGGCCTCGAGGAGACGCAGGACCTGACGGGCTTCGCCCTCCTGGGTCACCGGCACCGTGGTCGACGCCACCATGGCCGGCTCGGCCGAGTCGACCGTCATGCCGGCGGCCTCGATCCCGTCGCGCACGGCGATCAGGTCGGTCGGCGCCGCTGTCACCACCCACCGGTCCCCCTCGTCGCTCAGGTCCTCGGCGCCGGCCTCCATGGCCACCTCCATGAGCTTGTCCTCGTCGAGCGACCGTGGCAGTCCGATCACCGCTTTGCGTTCGAACTGCCACGACACGGCCCCCGGTTCGGCCATCGATCCACCGCTGCGGGAAAAGATGTTGCGGACCTCCGAACCGGTGCGGTTGCGGTTGTCGGTCAGTGTCTCCACCATGATGGCCACGCCTCCCGGTGCGTACCCCTCGTACGACACCTGCTCGTATCGCACCCCTTCGAGCTCGCCCGAGCCCCGCTTGATGGCGCGCTCGATGGTATCCATGGGAACAGACGCCGAGCGTGCCTTGTCGAACATGGAGCGCAGGTTGGCATTGGACGTCATGTCGCTGCCACCTTCACGGGCGGCCACTTCGAGCTGCCTGATCAGCTTGGCGAAGCTCTTGGCCCGCGCCTGGTCAACGGCGGCCTTGCGGTGTTTCGTGGTGGCCCATTTCGAGTGACCGGACATCGTCTACCGTCCCTTCTCCTCGATCATCGATACAAACAGCCGGTGCACCCTTCGGTCACCGGTGAGCTCCGGGTGGAAAGCGGCCACCAGCACCGGACCCTGGCGGCACAACACAGGCGTGGCCAGAGCGACGTCGGTGAGACCGCCGGGGATGGTGACACCCGGACCGGAACCGTCGGTGGCGTCGGCCGACGGTTCGACGACGGACAGGATCTCGACGTCAACACCGGTGGACTCGACCAACGGCGCCCTGATGAACACGGCGTGCAAGGGCTCGTGGCCGATGACGGGCACGTCCAGATCGCACTCGAAAGAGGCCAGCTGGCGCCCATAGCCGTTGCGCCGGACCGTCAGGTCGATAGCCCCGAAACAGGTCTGGTCCTGGCGCCCTCCGGTGACCGACGTGCCGAGCAGGATCATCCCGGCGCAGGTCCCGAAAACGGCCAGGCCGGCGGCGATCTCCTTGCCCAGCGGCTCGAGGAGTCCCGACGAGGCCAGGAGCATGGACATGGTGGTCGACTCGCCCCCGGGCAGGATGATGCCGTCCAGCCCCGGGAGGTCGGGTGGCCGGCGCACGGGCC
>PKWD01000171.1:0-8574 GCA_003131945.1 Acidimicrobiaceae bacterium | reverse complement strand
TCTTCACCTGGAGGCACCTCGGGGGCCTTTACGAGTCGCACCGGGTCACCCCACTACCAGCCGCGTCCGGCCATGCGGGTGTCCAGTGTCGCGATCTCGAGTCCGGGCATGGACGCCCCCAGTCCCCGGCTCACCTTGGCCACGATCTGCGGGTCATCGTGATGCGTGGTCGCTTCCACGATGGCCCGGGCCCGGCGCGCCGGGTCTTCGCTCTTGAAAATNNGCGTCGGCCGGGGTGGCGATGCCTCCGGCACAGAACAGCGGGACCGGGAGCCGACCGGTCTCAGCCACCTCGCGCACGAGCTCGATCGGGGCCGACAGGTTCTTGGCCCAGACATAACGCTCGGCCGCGTCGGCTTGGGTCAGCGCTCCGATGTCGCCCAGGATCGAGCGCAGGTGGCGCACGGCTTCCACGATGTTCCCCGTTCCCGCCTCGCCCTTGGAGCGGATGAGACACGCTCCTTCGGAGATCCGCCGCAAGGCCTCGCCCAGGTTGGTGGCGCCGCACACGAACGGCACCCGGAAACCCCACTTGTCGATGTGATGCGCTTCGTCGGCCGGGGTGAGGACCTCGCTCTCGTCGATGTAGTCGACGGCCAGAGCCTCGAGGACCTGCGCCTCGGCGAAGTGCCCGATACGCGCCTTGGCCATCACCGGGATCGTGACGGCCTGCTGGATGGCTTCCACCAGTGCCGGATCGCTCATCCGGGCCACCCCGCCCTGGGCGCGGATGTCCGAGGGCACGCGCTCGAGGGCCATCACGGCCACGGCGCCGGCGTCCTCGGCGATACGGGCCTGTTCGTCGGTGACCACGTCCATGATCACGCCGCCGCGCAACATGTCGGCCAGGCCTCGCTTCACGGTGAACGTGGCCGTGTGGCGACTGCCGTCGGCGGCCGCTGGGCGCTCGGGCGTGGTGGGGGATTGAGGGGGTTTCGCTGATGCCGTGGGGGGGGCGTCGCTCATGGACTTCAGTCTACCGCCGGCGCCCCTCGGTCTTTCCGGCCAGATCTACCACTCATCCAGGGCGGCGATACGCACAGCGGCGTCGTCCAGCCCGCCGGTGACACCGCCCTGGGACCGGCGGCCGCCGGCCGCATCGGCCAGCGACACCGTCCACAGCCATCGGGTGACGTGCGCCACCCCCCGTCCCGCCAGGGGCGATGAAGGCGGCGACACGGGCCCGTCGATCATCAGGGCCAACGCCTGGCGCAGGCCCGGTGGGTAGCGGGTGATGGTCACGGCCCGTTGGTCGGTTCGGAATTCGCGGCCGCGTCCGGCCAGGGCGTGCACGAAGTTGGCCGTTCCCGGGAGTAACGACGCAAAGGGAAGGGCGACGGCGGCGGCCATGGTGGCGGGCACGATGTCGGCGCACTTCACATGCATCAACTCATGAGCGAGGACACCTTCGAGCTGCACGGGGTCGAGCGACTCCACCAGGCCCGACGTGACCACCAGAACGGCGACGCGACGTCGGCGACCGAGAACGAGGGCGTCGCGCGACTCGTCGGTCACCACGTAGACGGTCGGGAGGACGAGGCCCATGCTGGCGCACAGCCCCTCGACCTGGTTGAAGACACGGGCGTGCTCGTCCTCGTCGGCCAGCTCGGCGCGCAGGGCCCGCACGACCGCCGGCGTCGCACCCCACCAGGTCCCGATGGCGACGACGATGGCGACGACGACGCCGGCTACCACCCCGACCACCGGTCCGATCACCACCACGAGGATCACGGCAACGACGACGCCGACGACGACACCGGGAAGGGCGGCGATACCGAAACCCCGCCGACGGTTGCGGCGAGCCAGCGCCTCCTGCTCGTTCGGCGCCGGATGCCGCTCGATGGTGACCACCGGCTCGGCCACCACGGCGATCGGGCCTCTGGCCGATGTTGCCCTCGATCCCCCACCGCCGGCACCCGACCGGTTCGGACCCCCACCACCCGACCGGCTGCGACCGCTGCCGCTCTGTCCACCACGGCCGCCGCCGCTGCGTCCGCCGCCTCCTGCGCCTCGGCGGGAGTTGCCTCCCCGTGAACCGCCGCCTCGAGAACCCGAGTTGGAACCGCCGGACCGGGCGTTGGCCGAACCTCCGGTGCCGCCGCGGCCGCCCCCGCGCTGATTCGCAGAGGGGGGACGGCCACCACGGCGGCGCCCCGAGGACGACCCGGAGGACGATCCCGAGGAAGCGGCCATTGGTGAAGTGTAGGTGTCCTCTCTCAGCGCGCCGGTTGTCTGAGCGACAAGGCCGTCTCGTAGATCCCCACGTAACGCTCGGCCAGGCGGCTCATCGACCAGGTCGATGCGTGTTCGAACGCACCTTCGAGAGCGGCCGGGGCGGACGCCCCGGTGCCACAGGCGGCGTCGGCCAGGGCCCGGGCCAGGGCGTCGGCCAGGGCACCGGCATCGCCCGCAGGTACGAGCCGGGCATGGCCCCCGGCCACGAAGGCGTAGCCGGGGATATCGCTCGCCACCACGGCCGTCCGGGCCGCCATGGCCTCGAGAAGGACCATGCCGAAGGACTCGCCGCCGAGGGACGGGGCGCAGAACACCTGGGCTCCGCGCAGTCGGGAGGCCAACTCGCCGTCGTCTATGCGACCCAGCCACCTCACGCGGGCACCGGCCGGCGCGCGCGCCCGCAGCCTGTCGGTCTCGGGCCCGTGACCCACCACCCACAGGGTGACAGCGGCGTTCTCCTCGGCCACTCGGCCGAAGGCATCGAGCAGCACACCGAGGCCCTTGCGGCGCTCGTGACGGCCGACGAAGAGCACAGTGGGGCCATCGGTCGGCCACGGTTCGACCGACGCCAAGCGGTCCAGCTCCACTCCGTTGCCCACGACCTCGTAGCTCCCACCCAGAGCATCGACGGCCGTGGTGCGCGCCTCGGGAGACACCGCGCACCGGACATCGAGACGGCCGGCCGCCCACCGCGCCAGTGGACCCAACACCCGGTAGGCTGTGCTGGCTCCGGCGCGATGAAACGTCCCGATCTTGGGTTGCGGACACGCCACCAAACACGCGTAGCCGGCGCCGGGAGCCAGGGGCTCGTGCAAGTGCACGACATCGACCTCGCCTCCACGTATGGCCCGCACGGCCCGCACGGCGCCGACCGGTCCGAGAGAGACCGGAGCCACCGAGCCGTTGGCCGGCACCGGTAACGACCGACCGAGCACCACCACCTTCGGACCCGGGCCCCCCTCTTCGACGGGGCCATCGGCCGGAGCCAGAACCATGGCGTCGTGACCGATCGCACCGAGGGCCCGAGCCAATCCGAGCACCTGGCCCTGAACACCGCCGGGCTGACTGAGGCTGTACGGACAGACCAGGGCGATGCGCACGATCGGCCCGTCAGGTGCCGTCGGCCGTCGGCGGAGCGGTGTCGAGCGAAGCGCTTTCGGGCAGGGGGGACTCGCCCCGGTCACTGGGCCAGTTGGGCTGGAAGAGATTACGCACCTTTCCTACCTGCCTCTTTCTGGCCGAATCTACCTCTGACCTAGCCTTTAGCTCTACAACGCTCATCGACGTTTTGCACCGTTTCTCAACCTGCTGAGGACTGATCGAGGACCGCTGCACTGCACTGCCCCCTGCTCGTCTAACACTGATCGTCCTTCCATCTTCACCGACGGCACCGTCGGGTACCGGGGAGGGGGCGGCTTCAGGCACTCCCATAGGATTCCGAGGCGTGCGTGGGCATGAGTGGACTGGAAGGCAGACGCCACTCTGATTCAGGAGATTCTGGACTCGGAGTTCAACATGACTGGTGACCTGGCACACGCCGTTGATGGACCGCCGCCGAACGTGAGGCGGACTCTGTATGAACAGGCCAAGGGCGAACTGTTCCGGCAGGAAGAAATATCCCAAAAGCTCCGTGCTCGATTCGGTTTGCTCCTCAAAGACCCCCGTCGAGGCCATGTGGACGGCGGCGCGCCCGGGGGGTGCCGCTCCCACCGGGGGGTGATGATCAGAGATGCACCGGTCCCCGCCGCGTGAGATCGGCTCCGACCGGCGGGTANNGTCGGAGCCGACTTGACCGCCCCGTCGAGGGGTTCTGCCGAGGCTCAGCCCTTGACCGTCAGTGGAAATTCGGCCGTGTTGGACAGACCCAGACCGGACAGCGAGGCGCTCACCACGACTTGGACCTTCTGTTTTCCGCTCACCCCGGACGGCACGGTGAAACTTCCGGAGATCTTCGGGAAGGTGAGCGTGGTCCCGTCGTAACCGGCCGGTGCCACCGAGATGGTGTTGGCCGCCGGTACGGACACGCGGTGCCGCCCGAAATTCACGGTCACGGTCGGTGCCGGTGCGGAGCCGCCGGCGAGCAACCCTTCGAGGGCCAGCAAGGTGGCCACCCACCAGTAGGTAGTGGCGCCGGGGGCGTCCGAGACCGTGACCAGTTGCCCGGGCCTGGCCTTCTTGGCCGAGAAGGCCAGTGTGGGATTAGGGGGAAGAAGCGGAAAGCCGGTGTATTCGAGGACAGCGCTCCCGGCGCCCACCGGTTTCTGGGTCGTCAGATCGACCATGGCCAGAGCGCAACCGATGAGGCCGGCATTAAATTCGGCTTGGCTCGGGGGGCAGGTGGCGTTGGGGTCGGTGGCCTGGACGGAGGGCACCGTGTAGGTGAAGCTCAGGTCGCCGCTGAGGTCGGAGACCTCGGGGGTGAACGAGGTGGCGTCGATCTCCGGCAACGCCGCCAGGGCGCCTTCGAACGTGCCGACCCCGAGGGAGCCGCCCGACAACAGCGCCTCCGCCTTGGGGTCGATGCCGATGAGAAGGCTCGCCTGCAAGATCAGATACGGGTTCAGCGCCGGCAGACCGGTGCAGGAGATGGGAATCTTGGTTCCGGCCGCGACACCCTGCAGGAGTGGAATCGTTTGGCCCCTGAAGGTGCAACGCGGCCCCGCCACCGCCGCCGCCGGCNNCCGCCGCCCCCGCCGCCCCCGCCACCGCCGCCGCCGGCGTCGCTGTGCTGGCGACACCCATGGCCACGCACGAGAGAGCGAGTACGACCGATACCAGCCTCATTGTCCACTGACGACCCCGCATCGTTGGGGACTCCTTCCGGTCCAGGGGGAGAAGGCGTCGCCCGTCACCACGCCAGAATTCGCCGCAGCTGATCTCCCCTTCCACTATCGATCGCCACCGCTGTGGTCGGAACCCGGAAATCACCTGGACACGGGCAGGTGATTGCACCTGGTCCGGGGGCGGGGCGCGCCTACATCCCGGTCGGCTCGGGACCGGACGCCACTGCGGCCGAGGGGACGAAGACGTCGAGGGCGTGCGGGCGCCGGGCCACCTCCTCCCGCAGGGCGCGGGTGATGCGGTCGCGTTCGGCCGTCGGGCGGCGGCGGCTGAGTACGCCGTCTTCTTGAAGGCGTATGCCCATCTGATACCGACCGACAACGATCGTGCCCGCAGTGTCCTGCAGGCGGCCATCACTCAAACTGCTGAGGACTCACGGAGGCCCAACGAGGTCGGCTGAGTCCTACTTGGCCTCTTTACCCGGGCCTTTGGAACAATCGCCGTCGCTCGGCCAGTTGGGCTGGAAGAGGTACCACTGGTCAGGGGCGCGACGAATCAGGCGCTCCAGATCGTGGGCCACCTGTTGGGTGACCCGCGTCACATCGGCACGCAGGTGGCCGGTGCGCTCGGCGGGCACCGGCGGCAGGATGACCCCGGTGTGGTGGCGGCCCGGGCCGCCGTAGACAGCGGCGGGCAGGAGCGCCGCTCCGGTGCGCAGGGCCAGGGTGGCCGGTCCCCCCGGCAGCGTGGTCCGCTCCCCGAAGAACTCGACCTCGACCCCATTGCCGACCAGGTCCCGATCGCACAACAGCCCGACCAGGCCACCGCCGCGCAACGTCCGCAGCAGGACACCTCCGGCTTCGGGCCCGAGCGCCACGATGGTGAGCCCGAGCGCCTGGCGCTGCGAGACCATCCAGTCATACAGCTGCGGCGGGTTGACCGGTTCGGCCACCGCCGTCATCGGGTAACCCTGAAGGTTGAGCCAGGCTCCTCCCCATTCCCACCGCCCCAGATGGGGCAGGGCCAGCACCACCCCCTGGCCGGCAGCCATGCCCGTTACCAAATGCTCGTAGCCCGACTCGACATGCATGCGCGACTGGATGACCTTCGGGTCAACGGCCGCCAGCCGGGCTCCTTCGAGCCAGTAGCGCGCGTAGTTGAGAAAGGCGCGCCGAGTCCACGTCCGCACTTCGGCGTCGGTCAACCCGGCCCCGAAGACGCGTCGCAGATGGCGTGCGTAGTAAGCGCGGGAATCGCGGCGAGCGGCGGTCAGGGCCAGGCCGACCGCCGTGGCCGCCGCCTCCACCACCGGCTCGGGCAGGCGCTGCATGGCCGTGCCGAGCCCGCGGTAGATCAGGTACGTCGCCCGGGCGCGGGCGTCGGCCGTCGGCCACGGCTCCACAGGAGTATCGGGGCGAAGTGTGCTCAGGACCCGCCGGTGCCGGACCGACGTCCGGCCCGTTCACGCGGGTGTGCAGCGCGACGGGCGCGCCAGATTCGGCCCGAGCGACTGGCCAGCACGCTCTGGCGCCGGGAGCGCCAGCGTCCGAGAGGTTGATCGGCCCGCTGGGGCTGGACGAAATGCACGCCGGTGGCGCCGCGCTGGGCACGCGTCTCCCGCCAGGTCCGCCAGCGTGAGTCGACCCGGGCGGCGCGACGACGGGCGTCGCTGCGGGCGGGACCGACACGGGCAGGGCGAGCGGCCGGAACCCGCACCGGGCCTTCGGCCTCCTGCCAGACCCGCACGAACCGTCCGATGGCCGTGGCCATGATCAGTCCGAAGAACACCCACAGGGCGGGGACGAACGCCCCGGCCGACACGGCTCCGGCGATGAAGCAGAACCCGAGCATGATGAACCGCTCGGCGCGTTCCATGAGGCCGCCCTTGGCCGACAGACCGAGAAGCTCCGCCTTGGCCCGCTGGTACGAGATCAGCGCCGTGAGCGCCAGGATGGCGAAGGGCAGCAGGACGAGCTGACCGTCGTGGTGGGCGGCCAGATACCACGACACGCCGCCGAAGAGAAAGGCGTCGGAGACGCGGTCGGCCACCGAGTCGAAGAAAGCACCGCGTATCGAAGCGGTGCCGGCCGCCTTGGCCACCGGCCCGTCGAACAGGTCGGGGAGGCCGGTCGGGAAGAGCAGGATGATCCCGTAGACAAGGTGGCCCGAACCCACGGCGACGGCGGTGACAACCGACATGACCAGGCCGAAGATGGTGAGCACGTCGGCGGTGACGCCGGTCCGGACGAGCGCCTGACCCACCGGCTTCGTCGTACGGTCCACGGCGTGCCGCCAGCGACCATCGAACATGATGCGGGTTTCCTCCTCGCGACTGACTTCCCTAGCTTACCATCGGGCCGTTTGCCGCCCTCGGACTCGTCCTCCCTGGTCGGCGGGTCGAGACGGCCCGAAATTCACCCATGACGAGATCGGGGCGCTGCCATTAGGCTGGGCGTCCCGACGGTGGTCAACGCCGGCGGCGGTCGAGCGAGGGGAGGTGCTCGGGGTGACCAGCTTTCCACCGTCGCGCATCCGTAACGTTGCCCTGGTCGGACACAACGGGGCGGGCAAGACGACACTGGCCGAGGCTCTTCTGTTCGCCACCGGTGCCATCACGAGGGCCGGGAAGGTGGACGACGGATCTACGGTCTGCGATTTCGAGCCCGAAGAGATCAAACGACATATGTCGATCTCGCTATCACTCGCCCCCATCGTGGTGGGCGACGTCAAGATCAACCTGATCGACACCCCGGGGGAGCCGAGCTTCATCGCCGACGCGCTCGGCGCGCTGCGCGTCTGCGANNCGCCGTCGACGGCGTCGAAGCCCAGACCGAAGCGGCGTGGGAGCTGGCCGCCGAGCTCGGACTGCCGCGCCTGGTCTTCATCAACAAGCTCGATCGTGAGCGCGCCAGTTTCGACCGGACCCTGGCCGGTCTCCAGGAGCGCTTCGGCGCCGGCATCGCCCCTCTCGAACTGCCCGTGGGAGAAGAAAACGAGTTCCAAGGCATCGCCGACCTGCTCACCGACAGCGCCCTGCTCTACGACGGTGGGTCGCCGCGCCAGGCGCCGATTCCCGACGATCTGGCCGAGTTGGAACATCAGGTACGCGAGCAGCTGGTCGANNCGGGTGGCGGAGGGCCTCGTCTTCCCCGTCGTGTGCGGGTCGGCCGCCACCGGCGTGGGCATCGACCGCTTGGCCTCGCTTCTGGCCGAGATCGCCCCGTCGCCGGCCAATCGGCCACCGGTGAAGGTACGCGCCGGGGATACCGAGCAAGAGGTGGCGTGCGATCCCGCCGGTCAACCCCTGGCCCGGGTCTTCAAGACCATCTCCGACCCCTATGTGGGCAAGATCTCTCTCCTGCGGGTCCTGTCGGGCACCATCCGTCCCGACTCGGTCCTCTCCAACCCCCGCAACCACTCCGAGGCCAAGCTCCATGTCCTGGAGCTCCTACGGGGCAAGGAAGCGGAACCCGTGAACGAGGCCCAGGCCGGTGACCTGGTGGCCGTGCCCAAGCTCTCGGACACCGCCACCGGCGACACCCTCGCTCCCAAGGGCAC
>PKWD01000084.1:6017-7169 GCA_003131945.1 Acidimicrobiaceae bacterium | reverse complement strand
CTGCAGGTCGACCACGAGGAGGTCCGGTTCGTGCTCGAACACCGCCGGCGGCACAGCCGGGCCGGTGTCGATCTCGATGATCTCGATCTCAGGCCCACCCACCACGGCGGCCACCTCGGCCCGCACCGAGGCGGCGTCGCTCGCCACCAGGATCGTCTGCACGCGGGTCAGGCTAACCCGCTAACGGGGCGACGCAAAGACGTGGTCGGCCACGATGCCGAGGCCGTCGACATCGGTCACGTCCACGTCGAGAAGCGCGACCCGGGCCACCGGCGACGGCGCCACCTGGGCCACGAGGGCGGCACAGGCCGCCTCCTCGCGCACGTTCACCGCCTGGTAGCTCTGGAGGTTGTCGATCAGCCCGGCCAGGGCGCTGCCGGCCGGCACCGCCGGGAAGGGGTCGGTGACGGCGAAGGTCGGGTGCACCCGGTTCACCACCAGCCCCTCGACGGCCAGCTCGGACTCGTTTAGCCGGTCGGCGAACCAGCCCGCCTCCTCGACGGTGTCCCCCCGGGGCGAGGTCACGAGGACGAAGGCCGTCGTCGTCCGGGCCAGCAGCCGCCGCATGTCGTCGGCCCGGACCCGGAACCCCTCCTCCATCCCCTCGAAAGCCTGGAAGAAGGCCACCGCGTCGTGGACGATCTCGGTCCCCGCCACCTTGGAGATGGTCCGCAACAGAGCCTGGGTGGCCACCGACACGGCCCGCAGGTAGGCCCGGGTGGGCATCAGCAGCATCTGGAACAGCCGGTGCCCGAGGAAGCGGGTGAGACGCCGGGGGGCGTCGAGGAAGTCCAGGGCGTTGCGGGTCGGGGGGGTGTCCACCACGATGAGGTCGAAGCCCCCGTCGTGGGCCAGCTCGTAGAGCTTCTCCATGGCCATGTACTCCTGGGTCCCCGACAGCGCTCCGCTCAGGTTCCGGTAGAGCCGGTTGCCCAAGATCCCCTCGGCCTGCTCCTCCGACCCCGCATAGCGCCGTACCAGGTCGTCGAAGGTGCCCTTGGAATCGAGCATCAGGGCCCACAGCTCGCCTGCCCAGGGACCCTCGATCTGTCTGGCCGAGTTGCTCAGGTCGCTCAGGCCCAGCGCGTCGGCCAGGCGTCGGGCCGGGTCGATGGTCACCACGCAGGCCTTCCGCCCCCGCCGGGCCCCCTC
>PKWD01000084.1:0-5983 GCA_003131945.1 Acidimicrobiaceae bacterium | reverse complement strand
GCCCCGATGACCCCGGCCCCGAGGCACCCGCCGTCCGGGGCTCGGCCCGGTAGGCCTCGACCGCCTCGGCCAGGGCCCCGGCGATGCGGTCGATCTCGGCCGGTCCGATGGTGTCGTTGAACACGAAAGGGGCGAGCAGCTGGTGCAGCGGCAGCTCTTCGGCCAGGCGGCGGCGCTGCTGCTGCTGGAGCCCGAACCGGCTGGCCCGGAAGGTCGCCGCCGCCGAGAGGGCCTTCGTCTGGTCGTGGGTGAGGGTCACCCCCACCTCGGCGGCGGCCGTGGCCGGATCCTCGGTCAACCAGGGTTCGTCGGGCAGGCAGGCGTTCACGATGACCGGGCCGAGGGTCAGGCCCACCTTGTCCTCCAGGGCGAAGGCCGCCTCGATGACCTCGTTGACCGGCATCTCCTCGGGCAGGGTGACCAGGGCCACCTGGCAGCGCTCGGGATCGGTCAGGAGCTCGACGACGTCCTGGGCCTGGGCCCGGACCGGACCTGACCGGGCCGCATCGAGCAGTCCCTGGGCCGAGGAGAGAAAGGTCATGGCGTGCCCGGTGGCGGGGGCGTCGACCAGGATGAGCTCGGCATCGCCCTCCCGCTCGAGCTGCTTGATCTTGCCCAGCACCAGGATGTCCCTGATCCCCGGGATGGCCGTCGACACCACGTCGAGGGCCCCCGAGGACACCAGCCGCTTCGAGATCCTCCCCATCCCGTGGTCGGCCAGGTACTCGAGCAGCGCGTCGTCGGGCGTGATCCTCCGGGCCGTGATCGATCCCGCCCCGTCGCCCCCGTCGCCGGCGGCCGTCGCCGCCTCAGGGGAGCCCGACAGGGTCGATTCGTCGTAGCCGAGGGACCCTGATCCGCCGAAAGCCGTGCTCACCCCGGGCTTTCCCTCCAGCTCCACCACCAGGACATCGAGCCCGGCCCGGGCGGCCATGCGGGCCAGGGCCGCCGTGACGGTGGTCTTGCCGACGCCCCCCTTGCCGGCCACGACCAGCACCCGGCTCTGCCGGAAGAACGAGGCGATGTCCATCCGTGGCCGAGCGTAACCGCCGCGCCCCCCACGGGCAGGCTAAAGCCGCGCAGAGGGGTGGCCCGCCCACGGGAAGGCGGTTCACAGGTACGATGGAATCCCTGCTCAGACCCCTTGTCCGGGGAACCGGGCAGGGAGTAGCGTCACCGTCCGGGAGGGGGAGTGACAACTCAAACTTTGGAAGAAGTGTGGCAGGCGCGGGCGGCCTGCAGGGGACCGCAGGCAGCGGTCTTCTTTCCGCCCACGCATGCCGAACGCAAAGAGGAGAAGCAGGCCCGCGAGACGGGGGCCAAGGCGATCTGCTCTTCATGCGTCGTGCGACGGGACTGTCTCGAGTACGCCATCCGGATCCGTGAGCCACACGGGATCTGGGGTGGCATGAACGAGGTGGAACGCAAGCAGGTCCTGGAGCGACGCGCCGGCTGATCAGGAGTCTCGGCGCCCCGGACTCACAGCCCGAGGCGGATGGCTCCGGCGCGCACGCCCGCTGTCCGGCAGAGCTGGGCCGGTTTCTCGCCGGTGGCGCTGCAGATGGCCGCCGTCAGCTCGTTGGCCGCCCCGAGCACGGCCTCGGCCACCGGGCTCGTCGGCTGCGAAAGATCGGTGGCGATCTGCCCCATCGACAAACTCTGGAGCGTGCCCGGTGAGAACCCGATGCCGGCCCCCTCGATGAGAAGCCGGTTGCCGATGTCGACGAAGGGCAGCGTCGGGCCCGGACCGGCACCTGAGTCGGGGCTGTAACGGCGCATCAGGGTCTGCTGGAGTGCCGTCGGCCGGTGCAGGAGCCGAAAGCCGGCCGGCACCCTCGGGGCCAGGGCCTGGCCGTATTCTTCGGTGGCCGACCACGAGATGTAGCGGCTTCTGTAGCTGGCCCCGTCGAAGCTGAAGGTGCCGACGCCGGGGAAGGCCTCGAAGACCGACGACGAGGTCGCCCCCAGGTGGCCGAAGGACCCGAAGCGGCTCAGGGCCACGACGAGGGCCCACCGCTCGGCCGCGCAGTAGGGGCAGAACTCCGAGCCGACGTAGACGACCCCCAGGTGCCCGTCGATGACGAGCGGGGCCTGGCCCGTCAGCAGCACCGGCATCGGCCCGTCCGAAGCCGGGGAGCCCACCGTGTCGAAGGCCGACAGGGGCACCGTGGCCGCCTCGTGCACGATCTGCGCCGGGGCCGGGGCCACCGGCGGCGGTGTGACCGTGGTCGTGCCCCGGGTCACCTTGACCACGATGAGCACGGCCACGATGAGCAGGACGAGGATTATGAACGCCCACGTGAACAGCGCCATCGGTGCGCGTCGCCGGCGTGGCTCCGCCCCGGACCCGTCGCTGGGTGCGGCGGCCGGCGGTGGCGCCATCGTCGAGGGCTCCCCACTCGGGGTCACGGGGTCGGGGTCATGGAGGTGGCGGTGGAAGTCGGGATCGACGCGGGAGCCTACCGAGGCAAACGAACGCCGACCGGGCGGCGGTCCCCTGCCGGTCCCGGGCCCCGGCCATTAGCCTGCAAGGGTGGCCGACTCTTCCCCCGCATCCCCCTCACCGGTGGCCGCACGGGACGCGGCGACGATCATGCTCGTGCGCGACGCGGCCACGGCGGGCGGTCCGGCCCTCGAGGTCTGCATGCTGCGGCGCCACCTCAATTCGGACTTCGTGGGCGGTGCCTACGTGTTCCCGGGGGGAAAGGTCGACGACGCCGACCGCACGGGCCTCGCCGAGGAGGCGTGCGTGGGCCGCTCCGATGCGGTGGCCTCGGACATGCTGGGGACGCCGAGCGGAGGGCTGGCCTTCTGGGTGGCGGCCCTGCGGGAATGTTTCGAGGAGGCCGGGGTCCTGCTCGCCTACCCCGAGGGGGTCGGTCCGGGCGGCGCCCTCGTCGACGTGTCGGCGCCGTCGGTCCGCCGCCGGCTCGCCGCCCTCCGGGTGGAGCTCAATGCCGGCAGCGTCGGATTTCTCGAGGCCTGCCGGTCCGAGGGGCTGTGCCTGGCCGTCGACCGGGTCCACTACTTCAGCCACTGGATCACCCCGGAGCCGGCACCGAAGCGTTACGACACCCGTTTCTTCGTCACCGCTCTTCCCCCCGGGCAGATCCCGGTCCACGACGACCACGAGACGACCGACACCGTCTGGGTGCAGCCGACCGAGGCCCTCGAACGGGCCCGGGCCGGCGAGTTCGACATCATCTTCCCGACCATCAAGAACCTGGAGGCCATTTCCCGGTTCTCCACCAGCGCCGAGCTCCTGGCCGCGGCGGCGGCCGTCGGGCGCGTCCCCACCGTGCTCCCCCGGGTGGTGGCCGACGAACGGGGATTCCGCATACTGCTCCCCGGCGATCCCGGCTACGACGACGCCGTGGGCCCGTCGTCGGGGACGACACCGGCGTCGACGTCNNGTGAGGCGTCCGGCGTCCCCCGGCGCCGCCGCCGACCCGGGTGCGGTCCCCGTAGCGGGACGATCAGCGGTGCTGTCGGGACGCGTCGTCCGGCTCACGGCCCCGAACCCGGGGATGATGACCGGCCCGGGGACCAACAGCTATGTGGTGGGCACCACCGAACTGGTCGTGGTCGACCCCGGACCCGATGTGGCGGGCGACGGCATGGCCGGTCACGTCGAGTCCCTGGCCGCCATGGGCGGAGCCCGGATCAAGTGGATCGTGGTCACCCACACCCACCTCGACCATTCCCCGGGGGCGGCCGCCCTCGCCGCGCGCACGGGGGCGGAGGTGATCGGCTTCGACGCCCGTGACGGTTTCGCCCCCGACCGTTCGGTGTCCGAGGGCTTCACCCTGTCGGGCGACGGCATCACCTTGCGGGCCCTGCACACCCCGGGGCACGCGTCGAACCATCTGTGCTGGTTGCTCACCGAGGAGCAGATGCTCTTCTCCGGCGATCACGTCATGGGCGGGTCGACGGTGGTGATCGCCCCGCCCGACGGTGACATGGTCCTCTATCTCGACAGCCTGCGCCGGCTACGGGAGCTCGATCCGGCCCTGTCGACCATCGCTCCCGGACACGGGCCCCTGCTCACGGATCCGGCCGCCACCATCGCCGGCGTCATCGCCCACCGCCTCCGGCGCGAGGCCGTCGTGGCCGCGGCCCTGGGCGGCGCCGGTCGAGCCACGGTCGACGAACTGCTCCGTACTGTCTATCCCGACGTGGCGGACGAACTGCTGCCGGTGGCGGCCAAGTCGCTGTGGGCCCACCTGCGCAAGCTGGCCGGCGAGGGGCGGGCGCGGTCGGCCGACCCCGACGACATCGAATCGTCGTGGGTCACTGCTTCTCAAGGGCCGGAGGTGTGAGGGCGAGCTCGACCTTCTCGAGCATGCGGGCCGTGCAGCCGGAGGTCTCGACCACGGGGGCGATGTCGTCGACGACGGCGGTGGCGAGGAGGTCGAAGGCCTCGGCCAGGGGACCGGTGCCGAGGGCCACGGGCTCGCCGGCGTCACCGGCGGCGGCCATGTCGGGGTGCAGGGGAACGGTCCCGACCAAAGGGACGCCGATCTCGGCGGCCAGACGGCCGCCGCCACCTTCGCCGAACAGCGCGTAGCGGGTGCCGTGCTCACAGGTGAAGGACGACATGTTCTCGATCACGCCGGCCACGCGGAGATGACCCTTGCGGGCCATGTCGGCCGCACGGGAGGCCACCTTCTGGGCGGCCAGGGGCGGGGTGGTGACGACGAGGACCTCAGTGCGGGGCAGCATGCGGGCCAGACCCATCTGGACGTCACCGGTGCCGGGGGGCATGTCGATGATGAGGTAGTCGATCTCGCCCCAGCGGACGTCCTCCAGGAACTGCTGGACGGCGCGATTCAAGATGAGGCCGCGCCACATGATGGCGGTGTCCTCGTCGGCCAGGAAGCCCATCGAGACCACCTTCACGAGGCCGGGTCCGACGGGCAGCTCGAGGGGGACGATCTTGCGGGACTCGTTGGCCCGTAGCTCGCCGGCCATGCCGAGCATGCGGGGGACGGAGAAGCCCCAGATGTCGGCGTCGAGGACCCCGACGGTGAGGCCACGGCGGGCCAGAGCCACGGCCAGGTTGACGGTCACCGAGGACTTGCCCACACCACCTTTGCCCGACGAGACGGCGAGGACCCGGGCGTCGGGGGGGATGTCGGTGGTGACGGCCCGGTCCTCCTGGGCCTTGGCGCGGGCCTTGTCCATGAGGGCGCTGCGCTCGGCCGCCGTCATCTCGCCCAGGGTGACGCGGACCGAGGTCACGCCGGGGAGGGTCCCCACCCGGCCCTCGACGTCGGCCCGCAGCTGGGTGCGCAGGGGGCATCCGGCGATGGTGAGGGCCACCTCCACGTCGACCTGGCCGTCGTGGTGGACGACGACGTCGCGGAGCATGCCGAGGTCGACGATGTTGTCGCCGAGCTCGGGATCGATGACACCGAGAAGAGCGGCGCGCACCGACGCCAGGGCGGGCGGCGGTGTCGGGACGGTCACACCCCGATGGTACCGGCGAGCTGGGCTCTTTCCGCTCGGTGGGCCAGGCGGCGGCCGGACGGCGGGTGACGTCGGGTACACTTTCAGGCACGGATGGGCGCGCCGACGGGCGGTGAAGTGCTCGTGGGCCCATCGATCGACGCCATAGGAGGCACGGCCGTGACCACGATGACGGGGATCAGCATCAAGAGGAAGCCGGATCCGATCACGCTGTCCGATGAGGCTCTTGTCAAGGTCACCGAGCTCCTGGCCCAGGAGGGCAACGACGACCTGGCCCTGCGGGTGGCCGTCCGGCCCGGTGGGTGTTCGGGCTACAGCTACGAGATGTTCTTCGACTCCGAGAGGGCCTCGGATGACATCGTGCGTGAGTTCGGGGCCGTGAAGGTCGTGGTCGACGCGGCCAGCGCCGAGCTGCTCGGTGGTTCGAATCTCGAGTACTCCGACGGGCTCCAGGGTGCCGGGTTCCACATCTCGAACCCGAACGCCTCTCGCACCTGCGGGTGCGGTTCGTCGT
>PKWD01000331.1:180-8093 GCA_003131945.1 Acidimicrobiaceae bacterium | reverse complement strand
GGTCCCCCGTCGTCCCCGTGACGAGGATGGGCGGCGCACCGGCGTCGCTGACCGGCGCCGGTATCCGTGTCGGTCGGACCGGCCAGACGGCGCACTGGAGCAGACCCCAGGCGAGAACCGGACCGAAGACCGGTGCCTCGGCCGCCGCCGTGGCCGCCAGCCCCGGGTACGTGGAGGGACGACGGGACACCGGGTGGTCGAGACAGTTGACGGCGTTGTTGGCGTCGGCACCGTTGGTCGAGCCGCCGCTGGCGTAGCTGGTCGACAGGGTGATGAGGTCGGTGCCGTTGCCCTGCTCGGCCAGGTTGAGGGCGTCGCCGAGCGACGGCCACGACGAGCGCGAGTAGAGGTCGTCGAGAAGGGCGTTGTAGAACTCCCCCGGTCCGGCACTGCCCCCGTCGGCACCCGGGAGACGCTTCACCCGGCTGGCGTCGATGAGCAGGACGAGGGCGGTCGTCGGGTCGCCGGTCGGCCGCCACGGACACGACGCATTCGACGCGCACCAGGTGAAGAAATCGTCGAGCACCGTCTCGAAACCTTTGGCCTGGTCGAGAACCATCTGATCGGTGCTCCGGGCCGGATCGATGGCGCCGTCGAGAACCATGGCCCGGACATTGTTCGGGTACATCTGGGCGTACAGAGCCCCGAGCAGGGTGCCGTAGGAGTGCCCGATGAAGGTCAGCTTCTCGTCTCCGAGGGCGGCCCGGATCCGGTCGAGGTCCCGGGCCGCGTTGACCGTGCCCACGAAGGGGAGGATGCTGCCGCTGTACTTTTCGCACGCCTCGGCATAGGCCTTGTCCTGGGCCAGCACCGAACGCTGGGCGGCCACGGTGACCGGCACCGGATCGGGAAGGGCGACCGGCGCCGGCGGCACCGTCGTCGTCGGTGTCGTCGATGTCGACGGCGCCGCACTCGGTCCGCATTCCACCGGGTCCGACCGCTGCACCCCGCGGGGGTCGAAGGAGACGATGTCGAAACGGTCGAGCAGCTCCGGGGTGAGCACGCTCAGTTCGTTCGGCAGATCGTCGATACCCGAGGTGCCCGGGCCTCCGGGGTTGATGACGAGGGAGCCGATCCGCTGCGACGGCACGGCCGCCGGTCGCCGTTCGACGGCGATCTTGAGCGTCGGGCCCGACGGATGGCTGTAGTCGACGGGAACGGTGACGGACCCGCACTGCAGATCGTCCCCGCATGCGGACCACACGATCGGCGGCACCGCCCCCGTGGGGGCCGTCGTCGTGGTGGTGGGAGCAGTCGAGGTCGAGGCCACCGTGGACGGCGACGGGGCCGAGCGTCGTCCGGTCGTCATGGCACAGCCCGAGACCGTGAGGACGAGGGCCAGGCCCACCAGGAGGGCCGCTCTCACCGGCACCGGCCCGGGCCGCTTCTTCGGGCGCCGGGGTCCACCCCGCCACTGTGCCATCACCGCCGTCCTTCTCGATGGCACGGCCCCACCAAAAGAGCCGGGCTCCGCGGTCGACGGCCGAGTCCCGGCTCGGCATCATGGGAACGTGCCCGAGCTCNNCCGAGCTCCCCGAGGTCCAGGCGTTGGTGGAGTTCCTCGACGAGCACGTGGCCGGCCATTTGGTCGAGCGCTGCGAGCTCGGGGCCGTCGCCGCCCTCAAGACCTTCGATCCTCCCCTCCACGATCTCGTCGGACGCCAGGTGACCTCGTGCCGCCGACGGGGCAAATTCCTCTGCCTGGACTTGAACGGGCTCTGGTTGGTCGTCCACCTGGCCCGGGGGGGCTGGGTCAAGTGGTGGGACACCCTGCCCGCCACCAAGGCCCGGCCCAGCCGGAGCCCCATCGCCCTGCGGGTCGGATTGGCGGCCGACGACTTCGCCCCTTCGGCCGGCTTCGACGTGACCGAGATGGGTACCGAGAAGCGCCTCGCCCTCTGGGTCGTGCGCCGGCCCGAAGATGTCGAGCCATTGGCCTCGCTCGGCCCCGATCCCCTCGATCCCGGTTTCGACGCCGGCACCCTCGGCCGCATCCTTTCCACCGCCACCGGCACCATCAAGAACGCCCTCTCCTCCCAGTCGCTCATCGCCGGCGTGGGCAACGCCTACTCCGACGAAATCCTCCATGCGGCCAAGCTGTCGCCCTTCAAACCGGCGGCCAAGTTGCGTCCCGACGAGATCGACCGGGTCCACACCGCCCTCGTCACCATCCTGGGCGAGGCCACGGCCCGGGCGTCGGGTCGCAGCGCCAAGGAGCTCAAGGGGGAGAAGAAGCGGACCATGCGCGTCCACGGCCGGACCGGCGAACCCTGTCCCGAATGCGGTGACGTCGTGCGCCAGGTGTCCTTCGCCACCAAGTCCCTTCAGTACTGCGCCACCTGCCAGACCGGCGGCAAGCCTCTGGCCGACCGCCGCCTGTCCCGGCTTCTCAAGTAAGGATCTGCCCCTTAGAGTCGGAGGAGACAGCGCCGAGGAGGAGTCACCGTGGACGACCAGGAACTTGTGAAGCGGATCAACGAGCTGGCCGAACAGGAGCACCGCCTCGAAGAGGCCCATATCGGCGAAGGTCTCGCCCCCGAAGAGGAGGAGCGGCTGCGGACCATCGAGGTCGCCCTCGACCAGTGCTGGGACCTTCTGCGCCAGCGCCGGGCCCGGCGCAGTGCCGGCCAGGATCCCGACGACGCCCAGGCCCGACCGGCCCCGGTGGTGGAGGGCTACAAGCAGTAGAAGCCGTAGGCTTCGGCGTCACATCCAGAGGAGAGCGCGAGGTGGTCGGTGAGCGGGGAGGAATTCAACCTGGGCCAGGTCCACGAGACGGTGGCCGCCACCATCCCGGACCGCGAATGCATCGTCTGGCGCGACCGCCGGTTCACCTACGCCGACATCACCGACCGGTCCCGGCGCCTGGCGTCGTTCCTCCACCGCCACGGGCTCGGCGTCCATGCCNNTCCATGCCGAGCGCTCCACCCTGGCCGGCCACGAGTCGGGCCAGGACCACCTGGGCCTCTATCTCTACAACGGCAACGAGTACCTCGAGGGCATGCTCGGTGCCTACAAGGCCCGGGTAGCCCCCTTCAACGTCAACTACCGCTACGTCGAGGAGGAGCTGCGCTATCTGCTCGGTGACGCGAAAGCACGAGGGATCATCTACCACGCCACCTTCGCCCCCATCCTGGAGAAGATCCTCCCCGATCTCCGTGATCTCGAACTTCTCATCCAGGTGGCCGACGAGTCCGACGAGGCGCTCCTGCCGGGCGCCGTCGACTACGAGGCGGCCCTGGCCTCGGCCCCGCCCGAGCTCCCCCCCGTCACCCCTTCGCCCGACGACCTCTACATCCTCTACACCGGGGGGACGACCGGCATGCCCAAGGGCGTGGCCTGGCGCCAGCACGACATCTTCCGGGCCGCCATGGGGGGACGCACCTACGGGACCTGGGAGCTGATCGAGAGCTCCGAGCACCTGCTCGCCCGCGTCCTGCCCGGTGACGGGGTCAGCGTCATGTCCATCCCCCCTCTCATGCACGGGGCCGCCCAGTGGGCCAGCTTCTATTACATGACCATGGGCGGCACCCTCGTCTTCCCCACCAACACCCGCACCATGGATGCCGTCGACGTCTGGCAGACCGTCGAGCGCGAGCACATCATCGGCCTCTCGGTGGTGGGCGACGCCATGGCCCGGCCCCTGATCGAAGAGCTCGAACGGGGCCACTACGACACGTCCGGCTTCATGGCCTTCGGCAGCGGAGGAGCGATGTTGAGCGAGAGCATGAAGACCCGCATCCTGACCCAGATGCCCAACATCCTCATCTCCGACGTGGCCGGTTCGTCGGAGACCGGGGCCCAGATGGGCACCAACTCCACCTCCGGTTCGGTCTCCACCGGTCGCTTCGTGCCCGGACCGGGAGCGACCGTCGTGAGTGAGGATCTCACCCGCGAGTTGAAGCCCGGCGACGAAGGCCTCGGCTGGCTGGCCCAACGGGGGTCGGTCCCCCTCGGCTACCTGGGCGACGCCGAGAGGTCGGCCCGCACGTTCCCGTTGATCGACGGGGTGCGTTATTCGGTGCCCGGGGACCGGGCCCGCTACCTGGCCGACGGCGAGATCGAACTGCTCGGCCGTGACTCGGTCACCATCAATTCGGGCGGGGAGAAGATCTTCGCCGAGGAGGTCGAGCAGGCCATCATCAGCCACCCGGCCGTGGCCGACGTGGTCGTGGCCGGCCGGCCCTCCGAACGCTGGGGCCAGGAGGTCGTGGCCATCGTTCAACTGAACGACGGGGCCACCGCCACCACGGAGGAGCTCCTCGAAGAGGCCGGCACCCACGTGGCCCGCTACAAGCTGCCCAAGGCTTTTCTCTTCCTGCCCGTCATCATCCGTTCCCCCTCGGGCAAGGCCGACTACCGCTGGGCCAAAGAACGCGCCCGGGAAGCCTGACCGGGTCGCGGGCCGGGCGCGAGGCGGCAGGCCACCGATGGAGGACCGCATCACCCCCGGTCTCTACCTGGAGCTCGGTGACGTCGGTCCGGACCACTACGAGAGCACCCGGGTCCCCGAGCTCCTCACCCTCCCCGGTGTCGACCGCGTCAGCTGGTGGGCCACCATCATTCCCGGACGAGACGAGCTGCCCATGGCCGTCCCCGACGGCACCTTGCTCGGGTTGGCCGAGACCGACGACTCCTTCGTGGCCCCGGGTCCCCTGGCCGGCACCACCGCCCGCCACTTCCGCCGTTATCCCCGTCCCAGTCAGGGGATCCTGACCGGACGGCCGACCACCGGGCTGCTCGTCGTCTGGATCAGCCCGCTCAGCCCCGAACGGGCCCAACCTCTACGGGACTGGGCCGACTTCGTCCACATCAGCGAGATCGCCGCCGCCGGCGTGCCCGGCTACACCCAGATCACGCCCTACGAAAATGTGACCGACAGCGATCCCCGCTTCATGCACTTCTACGAGATGGACTCCGAAGACCCCGAAGCCACCTACCAGACCATGGCCGAGCAACTCCGGGTGCGGCTGGGCGGCTACCGCACGCCCCAGTTCAAGCGGTGGGCCGACGCGGCGGCGGCCGGGGCGGAGATCATCTACGTGAACACCTTCCGCCTACTCGGTTCGGCCCGCCGGCTCGATGTCTCGGGCCCGGTCTCGGTCTGACAAGCTCCGCTGCCATGTCCTTCATTCTCATCGACCAGCCGCGCCCCCATGTCACCCTCATCACCTTGAACCGGCCCGAGCGCATGAACGCCATGGCCTTCGACGTGATGATCCCGCTGCGTGAAGCCCTCGAGAAGGTGAGCGTCGACAACGAGACCCGCGTCGTCGTGCTCACCGGCGCCGGCCACGGCTTCTGTTCCGGAGCCGACCAGGAAGATGCCGGCATCATTCCGAACATCGACGGGCTGACGGTCCCGACCATCGCCCTGCGGGCCATGGAGCTGCTCGACGACGTCATCCGAGCCCTGCGGCGCATGCACCAACCGGTGATCGCCGCTGTCAACGGCGCCGCCATAGGGGGTGGCTTCTGCCTCAGTCTGGCCACCGACATCCGGCTGGCCTCGGAGACCGCCTACTTCCGGGCCGCCGGCATCAACAACGGCCTGACCTCCACAGAGCTCGGACTGAGCTACCTGCTGCCGCGGGCCATCGGTTCGTCACGGGCCTTCGAGATCATGCTGACCGGACGCGACGTCGACGCCACCGAGGCCGATCGCATCGGGCTCGTGTCGCGCGTGGTGCCGGGCGAGCAGCTCCTCGACGCCTCCTACGAGGTGGCCGATCGGATCGCCTCGTTCAGCCGGCCGGGGATCGAGCTCACCAAGCGCCTCATGTGGAGCAGCTTCGAGGCCGGCAGCCTCCAGGGCCATATGGACTCCGAGGGTCAGGCCCAGCTCTTCGTCCGCATCACCACCCAGAACTTCGAAGAGGCCATCCGGGCCCGCAAGGAGAAGCGCGCTCCGCAGTTCCGCGACTGATGGCGCCGGCGGCGACTCCGCTACATGGAGACGATCGACATCAGCTCGTCCCGGCTCGGTCCGAGGGCGGGGGCGTCGCGCCACTGTGCGCCCAGTGCGACGACCTTCTCGAACACGCCCGGTCGGGCGAGCGCCTGCTCCGGCGTCTGCAGCATGCCGACCATGCTCAAGAAAGCCCGCAGGCAGTCCGGGTCCTGACCGGCGGCGAACCGCAGTCCCTGGCCGATCTCCCAGGCGGGATCGTCGGGACGGTAGGACTCCCCGTTCACCTCAGCGGCGATGTCGGCCAGCCGGTGGCGGTCGAAGGCCACGGTGGCCCGGTACCACGGCTCCACGGTGGCCGTGGTGGTTTCGTCGAAGCCCCGCGAGAAGCTGAGGGGATCGTCCTTGGTCGTGGCGCGCAGCAGGTCCCGCAGGGCCAGGGCGTGCAGCATGGCCATGGTGATGCCCCGGCCCAGTGACGGGTTGGTGCAGGCCCACGAGTCGGCCAGGGCCACCACGCCGGTGGCCACCGGCTCGCCGCCGATCACCAAACGACGATGGCGGTCCTCGATCTTGGCCATGACCTGGATGCGGTCCTCGAGCGGTTCGCCCTCGAGCCAGTGGGCGGCCAACGGCAGGCTGGCCACGACGGCCGTCCAGGCATCGACGTCGAGCACGGCGCGCATGGCCGGATCGTTCCCGCTGGCGATGATGGCGATCCCCCAGGTCCCGTTGTCGGCCGGCAGGGTCAGGACCGACACGCTGCCGTAGTTCTGCAGCAGAGGCCCGACAATGGGCGGCAGGGCGCCGTCGGGCGACCGGAAGTGGCGCCCGTAGTAGATGAAGCCGCTGTCCTCGAGCTCCTGGGCCGGTCGCCGCCCTCCGGCCGCCTCCAACCAGTCCGGCAGGGGGGACCGGCGGCCGGTGGCGTCGACCACCAGATCGGCGCCGAACTCCTGGCCTCCGTCGCTGCGCACCCCGGTCACATGGGGCACGCCGTCGCGAGCGGCGGTGCCCGTGGTCACTGCGGCCACGACGATGCCGCGCCGCACGGTGACGCCGGGCGTGGCCTCGGCACACCCGGCCAGGACCGACTCGGCCACCGGGCGCCGGGCCGTGACGGCGGTGAAGTCCTCGTCACCGGGGCGGGGACCGCCGGTCATCTCGGCCGGGGCGCCGGCCACCACGTTGAGGCGCAGGGCACCGGCCTCCTCGAGGGCGGTGATCACGCGGGGCAGAGCCTTTTCGACCTCGATCCGGTAGCGCGGATGGAGGAAGTGCAGAAGCCGGAACTGGTTGACGCCGCGCCGCGCCCATGACTCCCACGCGTCGCAGGACGGCGGCGCCGGAGCCGGATCGCGCTCGAGGACCGTGACCTCGTGACCGTCGTCGGCCAGGAGCATGGCCGCCGTGAGCCCCGCCATGCCCCCGCCCGTGACGACGATGGAAGCCAACTCGCACCTCCGCCCCGCCCTCGGGCGCGTCGGAATCCGGACGCCGCGAACCTACCAGCCGGCCTCCGGCGATCCTCCGAAGAGCGCGGGCCCCCGGGCGCGTCTGGGATGATCGACGTCTCGGCGCCATGCTCGAGGACCGAGGGGGAACCCATGCACGTACCGCTCACGATCGGGGACTTTCTGGAGCGGGCCGACTTCGTCTACGGGGACCGGGTGGCCGTGGTGGACGAACCGCAGGCCCGGGGCTCGCTCGGCGNNGCTCGGCGCCATCACCTACCACGAGATGCACGCCCGGGCCCGGGGCATAGCCCGGGCCCTCGACGCCATGGACGTCGGCCCCGGCGAGCGCGTGGCCATCGTGAGCCCGAACTCGGGGCGGTTCCTCATCTCCTACTTCGGGGTGAGCGCCTACGGACGTGTGCTCGTGCCCATCAACTTCCGGCTCCATAGCGATGAGGTCGCCTACATCGTGGAGCACTCGGGGGCCAAGGTCCTGCTCGTCGATCCCGAGCTCGACGACCAGCTGAAGGCGGTGTCCGCCCCCATAC
>PKWD01000331.1:0-134 GCA_003131945.1 Acidimicrobiaceae bacterium | reverse complement strand
GGCACCACCGCCCGCCCGAAGGGTGTCCAGCTCACCCATCGCACGTGCTGGCTGAACGCGGCCAGCTTCGGCTGGCACACCACCGTGAGCGACCGCGACGTCCTGCTGCACACTTTGCCCATGTTCCACTGCAA
>PKWD01000407.1 GCA_003131945.1 Acidimicrobiaceae bacterium | reverse complement strand
TCCTGGTGAACAACGCCGGCGTTCCCATGCGTAAGACCATTCCGAATATCACTGCCCAGGACATCGAGCGCGTCATGCGCATCAACTTCCTGTCCTCCACGGCCATGACCTTGGCCCTCATCCCCCGCATGCTGTCCCGGGCCACCGGAGTCATCGTGAATGTGGCCAGCATCGCCGGTCGCTTCGGTGTCACCACCGAAGCGGCCTATTCGGCCTCGAAATTCGCCATGTGCGGCTGGAGCGAAGGTATCGCCGCCGACATGGCGGGCACCGGTGTGACGGTGAAACTCATCCTGCCGGGAACGATCGACACCGAGCTCTGGGATCAGCCCGACAACGACCCCCCGCTGTACCAAGGAGATCTGGTGCCCGCCGAGGAGACGGCCGTCGGCATCGCCGATGCCATCGACGACGAACACTTCGAGCACTTTCTCCCTGACATGAAGGCGGTTGTCGAGGCCAAGGTGGCCGACATCGACAAGTTCATGTCCGGCATGGTCACCTTCCACCGGTCACAACAGGCGGCGGCCAAGGCGCAGGGCCGGTGAAGGCGCTCGTCTTCGGCGCTCCCCCTGCGCCCGACGAGATCCGTCCGGAGTCCGTCGACGACCTCGAACGGGCGCTGCTGTCCCTGCCTTTCGGACTGCATACTGTCGACGATGCCCGCATGGTCGGGCCCGACTGGGTGCTCACGCGACCCATCCTGTCGGGGATCTGCGGATCCGATGCCAAGCTCGTCATGGGTGATTTCGGCGAAGGTGACATCGACAACCCCATGTCCGCTTTTTCGTCGCTCCCCCACGTTCCCGGGCACGAGGTGGTGGCCGAGGTCATCGAGGTCGGCTCCGAGGCGACGGGCGTGGACGTCGGCGACAGAGTTGTTCTCAACCCGTGGCTCACCTGCGCACCGCGTGGTGTCAGCCCGCTGTGCCCTGCATGTGCGGCAGGGAACCTGAGCCTGTGCTGGAGTTTCACAGCCGGAAAGCTCGGAGCCGGTGTCCACGTCGGAGTGATCACCAACGCCCCCGGCGCGTGGGCGGAGCAGCTGGCGGCGCACGATTCGATGTTGATTCCGGTACCGGACGCCGTATCCGACGAGCTCGCCGTCCTCGCCGACCCCTTCGCCGTATCCATGCACGCCATCTTGAGGAATCCTCCGCCACCGGGGGGCAAAGCGCTCGTCTATGGAGCGGGAGCCCTCGGAGCTACGAGCGTCGCCGCCTTGCGGTGTCTGTATCCCGATGTCGAGGTGGCGGTGGTGGCCCGCTTCGCCGCCCAGGAGAAGCTCGTGATGCGCCTGGGCGCGTCCAAGGTGGTGCCCCACGAACCACGCCTGGCCGTGGTGGAGGAGCTGGCGCGATGGTCCGGCGGGGTGTTGCACAATCCGTTCGACGGGTTGCCGATCGCCCATCCCGGCGGGATCGACGTCGTCTACGACACCATCGCCAAGCCCGAGACCTTCGAGGTGGGCGTGCGCGTACTCGCCGAGCACGGCACGCTCGTACAGACCGGGGTGGCCACGCCGGGGCGCTGGGAGTGGACGCCGGTGTACTTCAAAGAGCTGACCATCGCCGGTTCGAACGCCTTCGGGATCGAGGAGGTCGAAGGGGTACGCCAGCACGCCATCGCCCACTACCTGGATCTGACGGCGTCCGGCCGTGTCGACCTCACCGGCATGCTCACCCACCGGTTCCCTCTCGAACAGTGGTGGGACGCGCTCGGCGTGCTCGCCCATCAGGACCAGAGTGGCGCCGTCAAGGTGGCTTTCGAGCCCCATCGTGGCGGCCGTTCCTGAGAGGCAACGCTCTTCCGAGCCGGGCTTCGGTGGCGTGACTACGATGCGCACTCGATGGGACCAGCCGGAACGGTCGGCGCCGGGAACGGACGCGCCGACAAGATGAGTGCCCGGCCCGCCGCCCCGAAGTCCGCCGCGAAGTCCGCCTCGTCGTCCAGCGGGGGACAGCGGACCAAGACAGCCAAAGCGGCCACCACCACTGACGTGGCCGGGGAGCCGGCCAGCCGGCGGGCCCTGCGATCGCAGGGGCGCAAGACCATGCGCAAGCTCCTCGATGCCGCCATGATCGTCTTCGCCCGTCGTGGCTATTACGCCGCCCGCGTCGACGACATCGTCAAGGTGGCCCGCACCTCGCACGGGACGTTCTACCTGTACTTCTCCAACAAGGAGGACCTCCTGCGGGCCTTGGTGGCCGAGGCGGGCGAGGTCGTGGCCGACCTCGATACGGCGCTCGGCCCCGTGGGACCCGACGACCAGGGCTGGCGTGAACTACGCCGGTGGATGGAACACTTCTCCGAAGCGTGGCAGCGCTACGCCCCTGTCCTGCGCGCCTGGACCGATCTGGCCATGAGCGATGTCGAGNNCCCAGCCGCATCGCCGAGACCGGGCCGCAGCCGGGTATCGATCCCAACGCGGCCGCTGAAGCGGTCGTGGCCATGGTCGACCGCTTCCATTACCTGCGCCAGTTCGCCGGTGAGCCCGTCGACGCCGCTGCCCTCGACACCCTCACCACGATGGTCCACCGAGCCCTTTTCGCCGGGGGGACACCGCCACTGGAGTACCTGGCGGGCGGCAGCGCGGCGACGGTGTTCCCGAAGA
>PKWD01000377.1 GCA_003131945.1 Acidimicrobiaceae bacterium | reverse complement strand
TGGGAGACGAGGATCGTGCCGAGGATCGCGAGGCCCAGGCTGGCGGCATAGTTGCGGACCGTTTGCGTGATGCCGGTGGCCTCGCCGTAGGAGAGGCGGGACGCCCGGTTGACAGCATCGGTGCTGGCCGGGCCGAGCATGAACCCCACGCCCGCTCCGGCCAGGATGATGTCCCACCTCTGGGCACCGAAGCCGAGGCGGGTCACGTTCCCGGCCCAGATGTAGAACCCCACCGCACCCAGCGCACAGCCGACGACGACAGGGCGCTTGGCACCGCTGCGGTCGAGGAGCCGACCACCGATTTGCGCCGTGATGACGAAACCGATGAAGAAGAACAGGAGAAACACTCCAGCCTGCGAGGCTGTGTCGCCCAAGGCGATTTGGGCGTACTCGCTGGCGAAGAAGAACACCGGTATGAACACCAGCATGGCGATACCGAGTACGAGATTCTCGACGAGGAACGCCCGGATACCGAAGATGCTGATCTTCATGAGCGGAGACGCCGTGCGCACCTCGACGAAGCCGAAGATGACGAGGATAACCACGCCGGCCGCGATGCTANNGCTCAGTCCGATGGCGGGATTGGTCCAACCCCAGACCAACGACTGCTGGAAACCGAACACGCTCAGCGCCACACCGGCGGCGATCAGGACCGCCCCCCGGTAGTCCATAGGAGCCGACTCATGCGCCGTTGTCGGCTTCGAGATGACGATCAGGATCAGAGCGATGATGGCCACCGGGATGTTGACCCAGAAGATGGCACGCCACGTCCATTCGGTGAGAAAGCCGCCGAGGAGCGGGCCGATGGCGGTAAGGCCTCCGGCGATGCCGAAGAACAGCGCCAGCGCTCTGCCTCGCTCCCGTAGGGCGAAGGTCTGCACAACAATGGCCAAGGCGGCCGGGAACATGATGGCCCCGCCGGCGCCCTGGAGGATCCGGAAGGTCACGATCCACGCCTCTGCCAGTCCCCCTTTGGGGGTCAGACCGCACAAGGCCGAAGCGACGGCGAACACGATGACCCCCAGGGTGACCATGGCGCGGTGGCCGACGGTATCGGCCAGCCGGCCCCCGAAGGCGAAGAGTGCGGCCAGTGACATCAAGTAGGCATTGACGGCCCATTGAACGCCGGTGCTCGTCAGTCCGAGATGCTTCTGGATCTGAGGAGCGGCGATGGAGACGATGGTCTGGTCGATGAATGTCATCGCCACGGCGAAGATCATGGCCGCCAGGACCAAATTCCTCGATCGACCACCCGTCGTGTTGGTGACGGTCATGGCTCCCTCTCTGACAGCATGGTGCGGATACGTCGGCGTCTAGTCGGTGATGAGAGCGTCCGTGAGGGCATCGATGCCGGCGAGTCTGCTGGCCAGATCATCACTCAGCTTGTAACGGGCGGCGAGGGCCGATAGGGCGGTGTAACTGACCTTCGTCTGGTCCCCGTCGGCCCACACGAGGACCTTGAGGGGCAGATCGAGCGCGGCCAGCGGCGCCAACTCCATGACTGGAGTGCCCGCCTGGGGGCTACCGAAAATGACCACCTTGGTGTCACGCAATTCCAGCCCGTGCGCGTGCGCCTCTCCACTGTGATCGATCACAGCGAACACCTTCATCCCTTTTGCCACTGCTATCTCGGACAGCCGTAGCACGGTCTCAGCCACCGAACGGGGGCTTTGCTTCGTGACTACTGACATGGCTTGCGGACCCCGGTGAGACCGAGGTTGAATCGGGCGCCATTGAATCCGAGGGCATCATCGTTCCGGCAGAACGCCGATGTCGCCAGGTGATACTCGGCATTGAACACTGCCTTGTGGCCCTCGTAGGCGGACAGCAGCCCGCACGATGAAAACTGATTGCACTGCTCGGTCAGTACAGCGTCGGCCAGTGGGTACATATCCGTCGCATAGCTGTCGCCGGTATCGTCAGGGTTCTTGATCCACCAACCGAGCCCGAGGCCGTGCATGTAGTTGGCCAGAGTCGTCATGTACTGCTCCTGATCGGCCTTGGTCAGAGGAAAGCCGGTGTTGTCGCCAAACTCTTCGTCGATATCGGTCTCGACGGCGTCGAAGCCCTTCGACGCGCACTGCTGGTCGATCATCGATTCGATGATGGAGACCGTGGAAGACGATCGTATGTCCAGGTAGAACTCGGGGTAACCGGAGACCTTCTTGCCGAACACGCCTGCCTCCCGGAGCGGGTCATAGTAAGTCGTGGCTATGCCTTCGTCAGCGGCAGAGTAGTAATTTCCAGCCGCTCCCACCTCGATGTAGCAGACAACATGCTTATCTTCTGCTTGCAGAGCGGCAACGGTCGAGGCCGGATTGATGATGCCGTCGATGTCGTAGACGACGGGAGCTGGTGCCGGATGGCCATTGGGTAATTTGTCGTTGGTACCCATATCTCGAGCATTGGAAAGCCTCAGGGGATGGCTGAGCTCCCATTGCCACGGTTGGCTGCCCAGTGGTGGGATCCACCAGGAAGACGCCGCCGCATGAGGAACCGACTGAATAGCGAAGCCGGCGACGACACACAGTCCGGCGACGATCCTGGCCAGCGATGACATCGCCGTACCTACGGCAGTGAGTGGCTGGTCGGCCGATACGGCGCCATGTCCATACCGGGGTAACGCAGCGCCACATCAGCCAGCGACTGTTCGTTCCAGTAGTCGTCGCCGGGGCGGGGGAAGCCGAAGAGGNNACTGCTTCGGCCATGCCATCTTCCCGCCCCACGTGGTGCCTCTCACCTGGTAGTCGGCCAGAATCGAAAAGCGTGACCGGCCGGTGACGGTGAAGTTCGAGCCCCGGTGCAGCAGGTCGGTGCGGTAGATGAACAGACTCCCGGCCGGGCCCACAGCGGAGACCTCCACATCGGTCAGAGCACCGAAGTCGAGGTAGAGCGGAGTGAAGGGCACGTCCTTGCCCAGTTCGTAGGGCACGATCCGAGTGGGCCCGTCGACCTCGGTGACATCGGAAAGGAAGATGAAGCTCGTCAACTGCTGGTAGCGGCGATCGGGACGGGGGGTGACCAGACTATGGCTGCCATAGTCACGGTGAAGGGGTTGGTCGTAGTTGACCGCCCCGGCATATTTGGCCCAGAGCTCGACTTTGTACAGGTGCAGCTCAGCGGTGCCGAGATAGCGCTCGACGGCATCGACGAGATGGCGGTGGAACGCCAGGTGGTTGAGGTCCCACGACCGGTAGGGGAACTCCTCGACACCGGCGAACTGGCTCCGGGCATAATCCGCATGGGCCGCCGGGTCGGCGAAGTAGTCCTCAGGAGTCGGGAAATGCAGCCAGAGGGCCTCTTGAGCGGCCTTCAACTCGTCGGGAGCGAGGAATCCTTCGACAAGAGCGAAGCCCTGCTCGCCGACCTCATCGAGAGTGGCATCCGACAACCTCACAACTCCGAACTGTAGGCCAGAGGGCGGTCGGTCGCCCCCGCTGGTTCTCAGGGCCGCAAGGAGAACGCGTACGCTGCCACG
>PKWD01000173.1:4543-9767 GCA_003131945.1 Acidimicrobiaceae bacterium | reverse complement strand
CTGCGCGACGCCCAGTGCCACACCATCTGGGAAGGTACCGAGAACATCCTCTGCATCGACGTCCGGCGCGCCATGCGCGGCGAACAGGCCCATCTGGCTCTGCTGGCCCGGATGGAGCAGGCACTCGACACCGCCGCCGGACACAAGGTCCTGGCCACGACGGTCGACACCGTGGCCGGCGCCCTGGCCGACGCCCGCACGGCGGCGTCCTATCTGGAGAGCGCCAGCGACGACATCGCCCTGTTGCAGAGCCGGCGTTTCGCCGAGTTGCTGGCCGATGCCTCCGAAGGGGCCCTCCTGGTCGAACAGGCGGCATGGGCCCTCGATCGTGACGGCGACGCCCGCAAGGCGGCCATCGCCCGCCGCTTCGCCTCCCGGCACCTCGCCACTCCTGTGCTGCGCGGCATCACCGACCCCGACCGCATGGTGCTCGACCTGTTCGAGCCCCTCGTCCGCTACGGACAACTCGAGGACTCCGACCTCGCCGCCTGACGCGGCGGCCGTGACGGTGCCGTCGCATGCCGCGGCCGTGACGGTACGGCCGTGACTATGCGGCCGTCGCCGCTGCCGTCACCATTTGGGGACGTAACCGCCCGAGCCCATGGCCGCGCTCTCGAACGGGTCGGCCGACTCGTCGACTCCACCGATGACCTCGGTCACCCAGTCCAACCGGCTCTTCAGGATGCGCTCGACCCCACCCTGGAGGGTGGACGACGAGATGGCGCACGAGCTGCAGGCCCCCTGCAGCTGGACCTCGACCGTGCCGGCCTCCACGTCGAAGGCCACCAGCTCGAGGTCGCCGCCGTCGCTCTGGACGGCGGGCCGCATGAGCTCGATCAACTCGTTCAGGTCCTTCGATCGGGTGCTTCGTTCCTCGTCGCTCAACTCGGGCATGCCTCCATTGTGCCGTGGACGGGCCCTCGACCGTGCCGCGGACGGCGTTCGATGCCCTTCTCGAGCTTCCGGGTACCATTCAAGGCGTGCCCTTCGAACCGCCGGCCACGCACGACTCAGGCGTGAACGGCTCCTTGGTGGTCGCCAGCGACGACCGCCCGGCACAGCCCGAAGAGGTGGCCGGCAGTCTCGCCGGACTCGCCGCCTGACGGTGACGTCCCCCGTCAACTCTCCCCCACCCCCCGGGTCAGACGGGTCCGACAACTCGGAAATGAGGTCGCAGTGACGCAAGAGGTGAGCATCGTCGGGGTCGGGATGACCACCATGGACCGGCGCGACCTCACGCCCGAGGCGCTCGCCTGCCAGGCCGTGCGTGACGCCCTCGCCGATGCCGGCCTGTCGGCCGGTGACATCGGTCTGGTCGTTATGGCCAATGCGCTCGGCGGCCGTCTGTGCGATCAGGGCTGCATCCGCGGGCAATCGTGGCTGCGCGACGCCGGGCTCGGCAACGCCGGAGTGGTGAACGTCGACAATTCGTGTGCCGGTGGTTCTTCGGCCATGCATGTGGCCGTCATGGGGGCCCGAGCGGGCCAGTCCCCCGTGCTCGTCGTGGGGGTCGAGAAGATGTGGACCGGTGACCGGGAGCAGACGATCGCCGGCATCGAAGACGGGTTGCCGGCCGACGAACGCGCCCACCTACGGGCCACCATTGAGAACAAGGCCGGCAGCGTCCTCATGGGGCTCAACGCGCAGTGGGTGCGCCACCAGATCGAGGTGCTCGGGACGACCGTCCACCAGATCGCCGCCGCCGCGGCCAAGGCCCGCCGCTGCGCCTCGCGCAACCCTCTGGCGCAGTTCCGCACGCCGGTCACCGTCGAGGAGGTGCTCGCCGCGCCCGTCGTCGCCGGCTCGCTCACCCGGCTCATGTGCTCGTCGTTCACCGACGGCGCCGCCGCCGCCGTGCTCATGGCCGGTCCCGTCCGCGGGGCCCCCCGTGTGCGGGCCAGCATCCTGCGATCGGGCAACGGTGACCTCGAGTACCACAAGCGCCTCGAAGACACCGTGGCCGAAGCGTGGAAGGAGGCCGGAGTGGGGCCGGCCGACGTCGACGTGATCGAGTTGCACGACGCCACCAGCGCCGAGGAGCTGTACGCCCTCGAGTCGCTCGGCTTCTTCCCACCGGGCACAGCCGGTGCGGCCACGGTGGCCGGGGACACCGATATCGACGGAAGCGCCGTCTGCGTCAATCCGAGCGGTGGGCTCGTGGCCCGGGGCCATCCCCTCGGAGCGACCGGTCTGTGCCAGATCGCCGAGCTCGTGCACCAGCTGCTCGGCCGCGCCGTCGGTCGCCAGCGGCCGGGGGCCCGGATCGGTGTGGCCGTCAACACCGGCGGGATCATCTCCGGTGACGCGGCGGTCGTGGGCATCCACGTCCTCCAGGGGGCCTGATCCGTGCCGGGAGCCGTGATCACCGGTTGGGGCATCGGCCTCCCCGACAAGATCGTCACCAACGAGGACCTTTCGGCCACCCTCGACACGAGCGACGCCTGGATCACCGAACGGACCGGCATCAAGCAGCGGCACATCGGAGGCACCACCTCGGAGCTGGCCATCGTGGCCGGGCGCCAGGCGCTCGGGCGCGCCGGTCGGGGACCGCAAGAGATCGATCTCCTGGTACTCGCCACCACCACGCCCGACGCCCTCGTGCCGGGGACCTCGGCCACCGTCCAGCACGCACTGGGAATGGCCGGTGGTGCCTTCGACCTCAACGCGGCGTGCTCGGGATTCGTCTACGCGCTGGTCGCCGCCCACGGGATGGTGCGCGCCGGCGCCCGGCGTGTCCTCGTCATCGGCAGCGACACCCTGTCGCGCATCACCGACTGGGACGACCGCGGCCTGGCCGTCATCGTGGGCGACGGTGCCGGCGCCGTGGTGCTCGAAGCGACGGAAGGTCCCGGCGAGCTCCTCGCCTGGGACCTGGGGGCCGACGGTTCGTTGCGGCACCTGCTCAAGTGCGACACCGGCGGCTACCTCTTCATGAACGGCCGGGAGATCTTCCGCCACGCCGTGCGGGCCGTCGTCGACTCATCCCTGGCCGCGCTCGGCCGGGCCGGTCTGGAGGCGGCCGACGTGGACGTCTTCGTCCCCCACCAGGCCAACGCCCGCATCATCTCCGCCGCCCGTGAACGTCTCGGGATCCCGGAGGAGCGCTGCGTGGTCACCATCGACCGCTACGGGAACACGTCGTCGGCCTCGATTCCCCTGGCCCTGGCCGACGCCCTCGAGACGGGGCTCCTCCAACCGGGGGCGACCGTGCTGATGTCGGGGTTCGGCGGGGGGATGACCTGGGCCAGTGCCGTCTTACGATGGGGGGGCTGACGCCGGCGGGTGACGGGGCCGGTGGGCGGCCCGTCCTCGTGATGCTGGCCGCCGGTGTGGCCCGGCGCTACGGCGGATGCAAGCCCCTGGCGCCGGTCGGCCTGCACGGGGAGGCGGTCATCGACCTGAACGCCGGCGATGCCCAGCGTGGCGGCTTCGGCGAGATCGTTCTCATCCTGGGACCGGCCACCGGACCGGCCGTCGCCTATCACGTGGAGAAATGTTGGCCCCGGTCGGTGGCCGTGTCCGTGGTCCACCAGGCCATCGCCCTGGGAACGGCCCACGCGGTGCTCGGTGCGGAGGAACTGATCGGCGGACGTTCGTTCGCCGTGGTCAACGCCGACGACATCTACGGTGTCCCCGCCCTCGAACTCCTGGCCGGGCACCTGAGGACGTCGACGGACCACGCCCTCGTCTCCTATCAACTGGGCGGCACGGTGGTGACGTCGGATCCGTTGACCCGGGGCATCTGCGAGACCGACGACGAAGGTTGGCTGCGCACGTTGGTGGAGAGGCGTCAGGTCACCCGCCACCAAGACGGAACGATCACGGCCGACGACGGGCTCGAGCCGTCGGAGCTCCCCGGCGACACCCCGACGTCGATGAACCTGTGGGGTTTCACGAGCGCCATCTGGCCCTTTCTGCACGACGCCGTGAACGAGGTCCACCCTGACCTGGCGCCCGACGGTTCGGTGCTCGGCGACGGGCCGGCGTCGAAGGCCGAGGTCCTTTTGCCCGAGGTGGTGGGAGCCATGGTGAGAGGCGCCTCGGCCACCGACGCCCACAACCGTCGGGTCCGGGTCCTGCCGGGAACCGGGCGCTGCATCGGCGTCACCCATGCCGACGACGTCCCCGTGGTGCGGATGGAGCTGGCCGAGATGGTCGGCCAGGGACTGCGGGCCGAGGGACTCTGGGGGACGGGGAGCTGACGCCGACACCCTCCTCCGGCACGCCTCACCCCAGGCGCGTCGAACCGGCCCTGCTGCCCCGGCCCCGCTCGTTGGTGCTGGCGCCCGACGGGGCCAGGGTTCCCGACGCACCGGTCACCGAGGCGCGTGACCGGTCCCTGCATGCCGAGGGCTACCACCTCGAGGTGGCGGACCACGGCGTCAGCCTCACGGCGGCCGACGACGCCGGGGCCCGCCACGGCCGGGCCACCCTGGCCCAGCTCCGTCACGCCGGAGCCACCACCGCCACGAGCCTGCCCGCCTGCCGGATCGACGACTGGCCCGACTTCGCCGTGCGGGGCGTCATGCTCGACATCGCCCGCGACCGGGTGCCGACGATCGAGACCCTCTTCGCCCTGGTCGACCGGCTGGCCGGATGGAAGCTCAACCAGCTCCAGCTCTACACCGAGCACACCTTCGCCTACGCCGGCCACGAAGAGGTCTGGCGTGACGCCGATCCCTACACCCCCGACGATCTCCGGGCCATCGACGCCCACTGCCGGTCGGCCGGCATCGAGTTGGTGGCCAATCAGAACACCCTCGGCCATTTCGAACGTTGGCTGCGCCACGACCGCTACCGCCCTCTCGCCATCACGCCGGACGGGTTCGAATGGGTCTTCGGGATCAGGCGATCGCCCATGACCCTCGACCCGGCCAACACTGACGCATTCGCGCTCGTCACCGATCTCCTCGGCCAACTCGTCCCCGTGGTGCAGAGCCGTCGGGTGCACATCGGCCTGGACGAGCCCTGGGAGCTGGCCCCCGAACGCCATCAGGAGTGGGCNNGGTGGCGCTGCCGGTGATGGCCGGACGTGAACCCTTGGTCTGGGGCGATGTCCTGGCCGCGTCCCCCGACCTCCTGCGACGCATCCCCGAGGGGGTCACCGTCTGTGAGTGGGGGTACGAGGACGACCACCCCTTTGCCGACCGCGCCGCGGCATTGGCGGCGGCCGGGATCCCGTTCTGGATGAGCCCGGGCACATCGAGCTGGCTCTCGATCTCGG
>PKWD01000173.1:0-4488 GCA_003131945.1 Acidimicrobiaceae bacterium | reverse complement strand
GCCATGCTCGACCTCCACGCCTTCGACGATCCGGCCGGTGCCCTCGGCGGTGCCCTTGTGGACCTCGGGCGCGTCCCGCGACTCGTGACACCGCAGATACCCAACATGTCCGCCCTCGTCTTCCAGCTGCTTCTCCCGCAATGGCGGGTGGGACACGGCGCCACCCGGGGCCTCACCACCGACGACCTCGACGGCGTCGAGGCCACCCTGGACGACGTGACGACAGCCACCGTGCGGGCCGAGCCCCGACGCGTCGACGGCGGTCTTCTGCTCGACGAGGTCCGGGCCACCGTGGGTGTGCTCCGGCTCTGTTGCCGTGACGCCCGGCTGCGGCTGGCCGGCGACGGCTCCCTGGCCTCGGTGGGACCGGCCGACCGGGCCGGCCTGGGCGCCGAGCTCGACGGGGTCATCTCCGAGCACCGCCGGCTGTGGAACGAGCGCTTCCGACCCGGAGGCCTCGAGGACAGCGTGGCCTGGCTCGATCACCTCGGTGCCTGCTACTCGACAGGTGAGGCCGACGGCAGCTGGTTCGGTCCGTCAGCCTGATGGGCCAGCCTGATGTGCCGGCCTGATGGACCGGCCTGATGGGCCGGCCCCGAGTAGCGATCGAGAACCGACGGCTCCGGGGACGGATCTTCGGCCGATGACGCCGGTAGTCTGTGACCAGGACCAATACGAGGAGCGGGGCCGGGACATGGGCCGAGGGACCAGCCGAACACGGCGTCTGGCCGTGACGCTCGGCGTGAATGTCGCCCTGGCCGCCGGCCAGGTCGTGGCCGGTGTGGTCGCCCACTCGACCGGCCTCCTGGCCGACGCCGGGCACAACATCACCGACGTGGCCGGGATCACGATGTCCCTGGTCGCCGTCCGCTGGGCCCTGCGCCCCCGGAGCCCGGAGCACTCCTTCGGCTACCACCGCGGCACCATCCTGGCCGCCCTGGCCAACGCCGCCATCATCGCCGCCGTGACCGTGGCCATCGTCGTCGTCGGCGTGGCCCGCCTGCTCCACACCCAGCCGGTCCAGGGAAGCGTCGTGGTGGGCGTGGCCCTCGGTGCCTTCTTCGTGAACGCCCTGGCCGCCCTGCTGCTGCGAGAAGGAGGACGGGACCTCAACATGCGGGGGGCCGCCTTCCACATGTCGGCCGACGCCGTCGCCTCCCTCGTGGTGGCGGTGGCCGGAGCCATGATCCTCATCGACCCCCACCTGCGGCGGGCCGACCCCATCGCCTCCCTGGCCGTCGGGACCCTCATCATCATCGAGGCCTACCGGCTCCTGCGTTCGAGCCTCGACGTCCTGCTCGAGTCGGCCCCGGCCGACGTCGACCTGGCCGCCCTGACCGGCGCCATGGTCACCATCCCCGGGGTGGCCGAGGTCCACGACCTCCACGTCTGGAGCCTGTCGAGCGAGGTCCGGGCCCTGTCGGCCCATGTCGTCGTCGTCGGCCATCCCACCCTCGAAGAGGCCCAGGCCATCGGCGACGCGGTCAAGGCGGCCGTGGCCGAGCCCTTCACCATTGCCCACACCACTTTGGAACTCGAGTGCGAACGGTGCACCGACGAGGAGTCCGACCCCTGCCTCATGGATTCCCTGTCCGTTCCGGCCACCTCCACCCATCACTGAGCCCAAGGGTCCAGTGAGCCCGGAGATTCAGTGNNATGTCGAACGTGCGGCGGCGGGTGGTCATCGCCGGCCACGTGCAGGCCGTCGGGTTCCGCTACTCCTGTCGCAACCGGGCCGTCGGGGCCGGTCTCGGAGGCTGGGTCCGCAACCTCCCCGACGGTCGCGTCGAGGCGGCCTTCGAAGGCCCGCCGCCCTCGGTCGACGCCCTCGTCGGTTGGTGCCGCGCCGGTCCCCCTATGGCCCGGGTCACCGCCGTGGCCGTGACCGAGGAACCGCCGGAGGGGGCCACGACGTTCGCGATCCGGTGAGTCCGGGGTGCTGTGCCTTACCGCAGGCGCCGGGCCCGGCCCGGTGGCGGCGGTGGCACCCGTTGCGGGTGCAGGACCCAGGCCAGGGCCTCCACGCCGTCCACCACCCGGGGCCCGGGCCGGGAGAAGTAGGCACTGCCGTCGAGCGCCCACACCTCGCCGGCGTCGGCCATCTCGGGGCGCCCGAGGAGTTCGGCCCCTTCGGCCACGGCCTCGGCCAGCCCGTACCCACAGGGGGCGAAGACAACGATGTCGGCGGCCGTCGCCCCGATGTCCTCCCACCGCACCCGGGGCGAGGACTCACCGGGCTGCGCCAGTAGAGCCGTCCCCCCGGCGGCCTCCACCATCTCCGGTACCCAGTGGCCCCCGAGATAAGGAGGATCGGACCATTCGAGCTCGAGGACCCGGCGTCGGTCGGCACCGGACACGAGCCGCCGCACCTCGTCGACGCGGTGTCGAAGGGACACGACGAGATCCCGACCTCGCCGGGGGACGCCCGCCGCCACGGCTACAGCCGTCACGGCGCCGATCACGTCGTCGAGCGTCGTCGGGTCGAGCGACAGCACCGTCGACGTGCACCCGAGACGGTCGAGCGCATCGGTGACATCCCCCGACGCAACAGCACACACCCGGCACAGATCCTGGGCCAGGATCAGATCGGGTTGAAGGGTGCGGATGGTGTCCTCGTCGAGTCGGTAGAGCGGTTCCCCCAGCGCCACGGCGGTGGCCACGGCCCCGTCCACCTGCGCCGCCGACATGACACCAGCGGCCGAATCGGCCGCACTGTTCGACGTCGTCCTCACCACAGGGAACGACACCGCCGCCTTGTCACGGGCGGCAGGCGGGTAGTCGCATTCAGCGGTGACACCCACCAGAGAGTCCTCGAGACCGAGGGCGAAGACGATCTCGGTGGCCGAGGGCAACAACGACAGGATCCGCACGGTGGTCCCCCAAGGGTCGGCGCCGACACGGTGATTCTTACCCCCCGTGACGCACCCCGGACGCGGCGAGACCCCGAGTAGCCGGTTCGGCCGAAGCCGCCCGTACTCCTCGGGGCCTACGCGCTCGGCGAGACGAGCTGCCCACGCCCAGGGCCGGACGACCCCTGGCGTGGACGTTGCATCGATCAGTCCCAGGGAACCTTCTGATGCAGCACCGCCCTGCCTAACCGGGGAACCCGTCTCCTCGCGTCCGCTCGGTGATCTCGCCTTTCAGCGATCTCTCCGGCCTTCGTCCGGTCGTCATTCACCCGACTGATGACACTGTGCGCCGGACCCCTCCAAAGGTCAAGATCCCGGCGCGAAATCCCCAAATTGTCCAGAGAATTCACACTTTCGTCCCCAGACCGGACCGCGATATCCCCAGAAGAAACCGAGTAATCCCCAAGTGACCCCCAACAGCAAAACGTGGCGTCAGCACCAGGCGCCACCGGTGGTCGATACTTGTGGCATGCCGCGCATTCCGGGAGCCGGGATCACGATCGCCGACCACCCGCTTCCGAGCGGTCTGGCCACCGAGGACTGGACAGGGGACGCGCTCTTTCATGAATACAGCGCCGCCGTCGATCCTCTGCGCGTCGGTGCCATCTCTCGCATTCCCGTGCACCGCTTCCCCGCCGCGCTGCACGCCTCGGGACCGACGAGGGTCATCACCCTCGATCTCTCCGACGTCCTCGGCCTCGACGTCCCCGCCACCGGGCCGTCGCTGCTGGCCCAGTTCCTGCGCATCGAGGCCGGTGAGTCGCTCGCCACTTCCCCGGTGACCACCAGCGAACTCGTCTACTGCCTGCGCGGGGAGGGCCGACTGGAGATCGACGGGGCCGGCGCCATCGACTGGCACAGCGGCGACGTCATCACCCTGCCGGCCCATTGCCGGGCGCGCTACACGGCGCGCCACGATGCCGTGCTCTACCACGTCGACGACTCACCCCTGCTCAGCTATCTCGGGGTCGAACCCGCCACCGCTCGTTTCCGCCCGACCCTCTTCGACGGCGAGGTGGCGCGCGCCAGGCTGGAGGCCGTGGCGGCCGAGCCCGAGGCGGGCGAACGCAGCCGCGTGGCCGTCCTGCTCGGCAACGCCCGCAATGTCCAGACGCTCACGGCCACCCATACCCTCTGGGCCATGCTGGGCGTGCTGCCCGACGGATCGGTCCAGCGTCCCCATCGCCACCAGAGCATCGCCCTCGACCTCATCGTCGACTGCCGACCGGGCTGTTACAGCCTGGTGGGCGAAACCCTCGGCGCCGACGGCGCCATCGTCGAGGCCCGGCGCGTCGACTGGGAGACCGGCGGCGCCTTCGTCACCCCCCCGGGTCTGTGGCACAGCCACCACAACGAGTCCGGGGCCCCCGCCCACCTCCTGCCCGTCCAGGACGCCGGCCTCCACACCTACCTGCGGACCCTCGACATCCGGTTCACCCAGTAGCGCCCGGCGCTCTCAGGGCCGCGCCCGGTAGCGCACGACACACGGGCGAGCGGCCCGGGCCACGCCGCCGATCTGACGGGCCCGAGGCCGGGCGTCGGCGAAGCGGGGTTCGAAGTCGAAGCGCTCCACCAGGGC
>PKWD01000152.1 GCA_003131945.1 Acidimicrobiaceae bacterium | reverse complement strand
CGTTGATCTCCACGAGGTCGATGTCGTCAATGCTCATGTTCGCCCGTTTTAGTGTCTGACGGCACGCTTCGATCGGTCCGAGTCCCATGATCTCGGGATTAAGTCCACTGACCCCGCTCGCGACGATGCGCGCGAGTGGCGTGATGCCCAATTCCTGCGCCCGGGTGTCACTCATGACAATGACCGCCGCCGCGCCGTCGTTGAGCGGACAGGCGTTGCCCGCCGTTATGGAGCCGCCCTCACGAAATACCGGCTGCAGGGTCGAGAGTTTCTCTAACGTCGTGCCGGCCCGCGGTCCGTCGTCCTTGGAGATGACCGTGCCGTCGGGCAGGGTGACCGGGATGATCTCACGCTCGAAGAAGCCGTTCGCCTGACTGGCGACGGCCAATTCTTGGCTGCGCACGGCGAACTCGTCCATCTCGCGGCGTGAGACGTGCTCGTACTCCGCGACGTTCTCCGCGGTTTGGCCCATGGCGATGTAGATGTCGGGCAGCCCCTTCGGTGACGTCCAGGGGTCGGTGACCTTGGCGCCCCGGGACTGGGTGCGGCTCTCGGCGTCGGCGAAGGCGGGGTTGTGGGGGCCGGTGTCGGACGCTCCGTACTGGAAGCGGCTCACGGTCTCCACCCCGGCGGCCACGAACACGTCGCCCTCACCGGCCTTGATGGCATGGGCGGCCATGCGGATGGTCTGCAGGGAGGAGGAGCAGTAGCGGTTCACGGTGACGCCGGGCACGTCGAAGCCGGCCAGGAGGGCGGCCACCCGGGCCACGTTGTAACCGGCCTCGCCGGCCGGTTGGCCGCACCCCACGATGAGGTCCACGATCTGGGCGGGGTCGAGCTGGGGGACCTTGGCCAGGACCTCGGTGACGACGTGGGCGGTGAGGTCGTCGGGCCGGCAGGTCACCAGAGAGCCCTTGTTGGCACGACCGATCGGTGTACGTCCGGTGGCGACGATGACGGCTTCGGGCATGGGAGGACTCCTTCTTCCTGGGCGGCGCCGGTCTCCGGCGCCTGACACTGGCTCACGCTATGGCGGCTACGGCCGCACAGACTACGGGGATGCGGGTTGGTCCGGCACCCGGGGCGTTGCTGCAGGGGGCTACAGGGGCGCCACCGTTCGCCACATGACCTGGTGCGGTCCGATCTCGGGGAGCTCGAAGACGTCACCGCGGGGGACGAACCCGGCCCGCTCGTAGAGGTGCAGAGCCGGGGTGCGGGCGTTGCACCACACGAGACCGCCCCCGTCGGCGGCGACGTGAGCGACGAAGAGGTCGAGTAGCCGGCCGCCGAGGCCCTGACCCCGGGCATCGGCCCTGGTGGCCATGCCCCGCAGCCGCCATCCGTCGTCGCCGTCGGGCTCCCAGGGCGGCGGCTCGGGCATGACGACCCCGACGGCCAGGACGGTGAATTCGGCTCGGGAAGTGGCTTCGGCTCGGGAGGGGAGCGTCCTGTCCAGGGCGGCCGCATGGGCAGAACGGGGTGCGTCCTCGCCGGGGTAGATGCAGTCGCGCACGGCGCGGCCGGGACGCAGGACCTCCTGGCGCAGCGGCCAGGTCGTCCAGGGCGGCACGAACTCCACCGTGATCCGGTCGTCCACGGAACCGGAGCGTAACGGGGGGAGAAATCACTGGCACTGCTGGTCGCGGTGACCGGGGGCGACGATGTGGCCGCCCCGGAAGGCGAAATGTAACCTGTTCCAGCGGTGATCCCGGGCTGTCGGCGCGGGGAGAGGGGACGGTAATGGAGATCGGTTATACGGAGGAACAGCAGGAGCTGCGCCGGGAGCTGCGCGACTACTACGCCAATCTCCTCACCCCCGAGGTCGAGGAGGAGCTGTCCCACAGCCACGGCATCGGCCCGGCGCCGCGGCGGATCACCAAGCAGATGGCGAGCGACGGGTGGCTCGGTATCGGCTGGCCCAAGCAGTGGGGCGGCCAGGGCCGTTCGGCCATCGAGCAGTTCATCTTCTTCGACGAGTCCATGCGCAGCGGGGCGCCGGTGCCGATGCTCACGATCAACACGGTCGGCCCGACGATCATGAACTACGGCAGCGACGAGCAGAAGCAGTTCTTCCTGCCCAAGATCCTCGCCGGTGAGATCCACTTCTGCATTGGCTACTCGGAGCCGAATGCCGGGACCGACCTCGCCGCCCTGCAGACCAAGGCCGTGGTCGACGGCGACGAGCTCGTCATCAACGGGGCCAAGATCTTCACCAGCCTGGCGGGCGACGCCGACTACTGCTGGTTGGCGGTGCGGACGGATCCGGAGGCCTCCAAGCACAAGGGCATCTCCATGGTGATCGTTCCTATGGACACGCCGGGGGTGCGGGTGGTGCCCATGCACCTGCTCGGTGAGCACAACATCAACTACACGTTCTGGGAGGACGTGCGGGTGCCGGTCACCAACATCGTGGGCGGGATCAACAACGGCTGGTCGCTCATCACCAACCAGTTGAACCACGAACGGGTGACGCTGTGCTCGCCGGGCATCATCGAACGGGCCCTCGGCGATGTCCGGGCCTGGGCGCAGCAGACGAAGCTGGCCGACGGTCGCCGGGTCATCGACCAGGAGTGGGTGCAGCTGCACCTGGCCCGGGTGTACGCCAAGCTCGAATTCCTGAAGCTCATCAACTGGAAGGTGGCGTGGCAGGGGACCCAGGGTCGCCTCGACGTCGCCGACGCCTCGAGCATCAAGGTCTTCGGCACGGAGTTCTACATGGAGGCGCTACGGACCCTGTCGGAGGTCGTCGGCCAGGCCGGCTACCTGAAGCGGGGCTCGCCCGGTGCGGTGCTGAAAGGCCGGCTCGAGGCGTACTCGCGCAGCCTCATCATCCTGACCTTCGGGGGCGGGACGAACGAGATCCAGCGCGACCTGATCGCCATCTTCGGCCTGGGTATGCCCCGGTCACTGCGCTAGTCACACCGCCCTCGTCACACGGCGTAAGTCACACGGCGCTCGTCGCACGACTCATCGCTCTCCCGCTCGAGACAAAGGACACTGACCCATGGATTTCTCCTTCACCGAAGAGCAGGACGCCCTCCGGGAACTTGCCACGCGCATCCTGAGCGACCTCTCCACAGGGGAGCGCCTGAAGGAGGTGGAGGGGACCGACGACAGGATCGACCGCAAGCTCTGGAGCGAGCTCGGCTCGGCCGGCCTGCTCGGGGTGGCCCTGCCCGAATCATGCGGGGGGGCCGGCGTCGGGTTCCTGGCCGCCGCCATCGTGGCCGAAGAGGTGGGACGGGCCGCCGGAGCGGTTCCCTTCACGGCCTCTGTCGTTCTCGGGGCCGGGCCCATCGCCGAGTTCGGCAGTGAGGAGCAGCAACAGAGGTGGTTGCCGGCGGCCATCGCCGGCGACACCATCCTCACGGCGGCTCTCGTCGAACCGGGCGGGGATCCCTGGAAGCCGACACTGCGGGCCACCCGGGAGGGCGGGAGCTGGCGGCTCGACGGGGTGAAGGCCGAGGTCCCGGTGGGCATGATCGCCGACGGTGTGGTCGTGTCGGCCCGGACCGAGGACGGAGCGGTCGCACTGTTCATCGTCGATCCGTCGACGGCGGGGATAACACGGAGCCCCCAGGAGGCGACGAGTTGGCAGATCGAGGCCGAGATGGAGTTCGCCGGAGTCACGGTCGGCCTCGAGGCGCTGCTCGTCAACGGCGATGACGGGACGGCCGCCCTCGAGTGGCTCCTCGAGCGTGCCGCCACGGCCTATTGCTTGGAGGTATCGGGCGCCTGCCAGGCGGCGGTGAAGCTGACGGCCGCTTACACGATCGAGCGGGAGCAGTTCGGCAAGCCCATCGCCACGTTCCAGGCCGTCAAGCACCACTGCGCCAACATGCTCGTCGCGGCCGAGCTGGCCGCCTCCACCACCTGGGACGCCGCGCGGGCGGCCGAGGAGGGTGGGGACCAGTTCCTCCTGTCGGCCGCCATCGCCGCCGCACTGTCGGTGCCTGCGGCCGTCGAGAACGCCCAACTCAACATCCAGGTCCACGGCGGCATCGGCTTCACCTGGGAGCA
>PKWD01000247.1 GCA_003131945.1 Acidimicrobiaceae bacterium | reverse complement strand
GCCGGTACCGGGGGGACCGCCGATGGCGGTCAACCTTTCGAGGTGGTCGTTCGTTGACACACCGTGTGTGAGTCGAGCAGCTTCGATGCCTCCTTCTCGGAGCTGTACCGCCGTGCCTACCAGGTCGCCTTCACCATGCTCGGCAGCAGGCCCGAGGCCGAGGACCTGGCCCAGGAGGCCCTGGCGCGTGCATATCTGAACTGGAAGAAGATCGCGCCCTACGCCACGCCCTGGGTGCTGCGGGTCACCGGCAATCTGGCCATCGATGTGTTGCGGCGGCGGCGGCTCAAGAAGCGGATACCGGTCCCCGACGTCGTGGCCACAGTCGAGACCGAGCGCATCGATCTGCAGCGGGCGCTGGCGGGGATCTCGCACCGGCAGCGCAGCGCCGTCGTCCTGCGCTATTTCGCCGACATGTCCGAGGCCGACGTGGCGGCCGCCCTCGGTTGCTCGGTGGGGACGGTGAAGAAGCACACGGCACGGGGGCTGGCCACTTTGCGAGTGCTGTTGGAACCCGAGGAGGCGAACGATGAACTCTGATCGATTCAGCGATCCGAATCCGCCGGTGGCCGGAGAGGCTGAACGACTGGCCGTCCGACAACGGGCTCGCCGTATCCGCCGCCACCAACGTCTCCGTGTGATTCTTCCCCTGGCTGTGGTGGCCGCTGCCATCGTGGCCGTGGCCATTCCCCTGGCCGGGCTCCACTCGACGCCCGGGCCCGTCAATCCGGCCGGAGAATCCACCACCACGAGCCCGGCCACCACTTGCGCCGGTCTTGGCGGTCGGACCCTGGCCGCCGGTCAGGGGGTGCGCTTCGAGTACCCGTCGTGCTGGCGTGCGGCCGTGTATGACGAGGTGACGAGTTTCTCGCGCTCCATCGTCGACCTGAGCAACCAGACCATGCACGCGCCGTGCACCAGCAGAACGTCCGGGTCGGGAACGACGACGGTCTGCCGATCGCCGCTCACCAGCCTCGCCCCCGACGGGGTCCTGGTGCGATGGAGCTCCGACGGCTTCCCCCGTTGGACCCTCGACACACAGCCCGGCTCATCCTTGACCGTCGGTGGTCGACCCGCCCGCGAACAGATCAGCGGGCCGGGGACGTTGTCAGCGACGATGTGTGGTCCGATCGGCGCCGACGAGATGATCTCGGTGGTGGTGGCCCGCCCTTCTGCGGCGGACAACTTCTATTCCATGATCGCCTGCCTACGCGGCCCGGACGCCACCGAAGCGGCCTCGGAGGTGCAGGCCATGCTGGCCTCCACGACCTTCGCCGATCGGTAGCGGCGCTCCTCGCACACCGGGCCCGCACAGCAACGGGACGGCTTTTTGCGTTCTCAGGATGGCTGCTCGATGATCACCAGGGTGTTGGCGTCGATGTCGCGAAAGGCGAACATCGGTGGCACGCCCTCCCAGCGCAAGACGTCGTCGGCGTCGACGCCCCGGGCCCGCAGATCGCCATGGTCGGCATCGGCGTCGGCGGTGGTGAACCGGATACCGGTGGCCACGCCGGTCGGCAGGCCTTCGTGGGTAGAGACGAGGGCGATCGTCGTCGTCGCCTCCGGGGGCGCCACTTCGATCCAGCGCGCCCCGCCGCCCATGGGGAACTCGACGCGCTTCTCGAAGCCGAGCGTCTCGACGTAGAAGGCCAGGGCCCGGTCCTGATCGGCCACGGGAACACCCACCGTCCGCACGTCGGTGATACGGGTCCTGTTCTCCACCATCGTTCTCGTCCTCCGTGTCCAAAGGTGTCGGTCTGCTCCTGAGACGGTCTGCTACTGAGACGGTGGCGCTGCGCCTGACTCATCGGTGGCGACGATGCAGAGATCAGTCGATGCGGGTGGGAAGGACCGTGAGCCCGGTGCCGCCGGGGTCGACCAGGGCCACCCATGGGGTAGCCGACCCCTCACCGTCCTCGGTGGCGCCGAGCGAGGACAACCGACCGATCTCCTGCGCCATCTCGCATCCGACGGGGTTCAGGTAGAAGCGGTTGCCCGGAGCGCGCCCGGGGCGGGCTCTCACGAAGACGAGCTTGAGATCGTGCTGGTCGGGATCCCCCGACGCCGATATCCAGAGCACGTGGCCGGGCATGTGCTCGTGGAGATCCCAACCGAGGGCGTTGCTCCAGAAGGCGGCGGACAGCGCCGGATCGGTGGACTCGATGACGATCTCGGTCAGGAGGGCGCTCATGGGCCCATTCAAACCAATGGGAGCCGTCGCTGCCGGCCGGGAGGATCCCGGGGTCGGGCTGAGCGCCGTCGGCTTCGTGGCCGACGGGCCGGGGTCAGCTGGCCAGAGAGTCGACGGCGGGGACCGGAACGGCGACGGGCAGGACCGGGACGGGCACGAGGGCGGCGGCACCCCAGTGCACGGTCACGTCGTCGGAGCGCATGGCGGCGGTGAAGCCGAAGATGGAGATGGCGATGGCGGCGGCGGTGAGGGTCCATGTCGCTGCCGTGCGCTCGAGGATGAACATGCGCAGCGACGATGACAGGAGCATCCACAGCACCAGTCCGGCGTTCAGCAGGAGCACGGCGGCCCAGACGACCGAGATCTGCACGAAGAACTTCTGGACCCGGGGCCGGGCCAGGAGCTCGGGGTCGAGGGGACAGAAGTCGTGGGCGAAGCGTTGGGTGAAGGGCCGGCGCAGGGCGGCCGAGATGAGGAGCACGACGGCGACGAGAACGGCACCGGCCAGGGGCTGGATGAAGTAGACGAAGGCGCTGCCGGTGACGAAGGCCACGGTCGTCCGCAGGGTGAGGAGCAAGGTGCCGAGCATCAGCAGCGCGGTGATCCGTTCGCCGCGGCGGATGCGGCGGATGACGGCGCCGTAGGACCAACAGAGAGCGGCGATCAGCGCGCCGCGGAAGCCGGTGAGCAGGAGCACGACGTAGAAAAGAGCGAGGGGCCCGACGATGCCTTCGAAGACGATCGGTGCCGCGTGGCGCAGTGCGGCGCGCGGCGACGGCATGTGGAGGACGGAATTGTCCCGCCCGGAATGATCAGCAGAGAGAGCCAGCACCGGGAGCTGACCACGGTGGGTGGCGAGAGGAGCGATGTGACGACAGTACTCCGCTTGTCTCGTTCACATAGGGCGGTTGCGACGACAGAAAACCCAACAACGGCCCAATTCACGCACTGAAGCCACGACCTCACTTAGCCGGTGTGAAGAGGGCGATGCCGGCGTCGTCGGAGACAACCTCGAAACGGGCCTCCACGGGCATCCCCACCTGCACGGCGTCCGGATCGCAGTCGACCAGATCGGTCATGACCCGCGGTCCTTCTTCCAAATCGACCAGGGCCACGACGTAAGGGATCCAATCGCGAAAAGGCCGGGCGTAATTCTGGCGAATGACCGTAAAGCTGTAGACGGTGCCCCGACCGCTCGCCTCCTCCCACGCCACCGGTCCCCGGCAGGCCAGGCAACGGTCGCGCGGATAGAGCTGTACCTCCTGGCAATCCTGACAACGCTGCACGAGCAGCTTGCCGTCATGGAGCCCCTGCCAATAGGGCGCCGAGTCGTGGTCGGCTATCGGCGCCGGCCTCGGTTTGGGCGGCCGCTCGTCGGTGATGGGTGGTGTGCCGGTGGGTGGTGTGCCGGTCATGGGGCCTCCGTGCCGAGGATGAGGGTGGCGCCGGTCGAGAGCATCCCGCCGGTGCCGTGGGCCACGGCGATGCGGGCGTCGGGGACCTGGGTGGCGCCGCCTTCACCGCGCAGCTGGCGGACGGCTTCGACGATGAGGAACATCCCGCGCATACCGGGATGACAGGCCGACAGTCCGCCGCCGTCGGTGTTGGTCGGCAACCGGCCGCCGAGACCGAGGCCGCCGTTCTCGACGAAGGCGCCGCCTTCGCCCTTGGCACAGAACCCGAGGTCTTCGACGGTGACCACCACGGTGATGGTGAAGGAGTCGTAGAGCTGGGCCACGTCGATGTCGGCCGGGCCGATCCCGGCCCGGGCGAAGGCGACGGGCCCGCACTGGGCGGCCGGCGAGACGGTCAGGTCGGGCATGGCCGAGATGTTCATGGCATGGGTCGTGGCATGGGCGGCGCCCAGTATGTAGATGGGCGCGGCCGACAGGTCGGCGGCGCGTTCGGCGGTGGTGAGCACACAAGCACCACCCCCGTCGGAGATGACGCAGCAGTCGAGCTTGTGCAGCGGGTCGGCCACCAGCCGCGAAGAGACGACATCCTCCACCGTGATCGGATCGCGTTCCTGGGCCTGGGGGTTGCTCGCCGCGTGCTCCCGCATGGTGACGGCCACCGACGCCAGTTGCTCGGGGGTCGTGCCGAACTGGTGCATGTGCCGCCGCGCCGCCAGCGCGTAGTTGCCGACCAGTGTGTTGCCCCATAGGGCGTCGTAGACGGCCGGCCCCGGGGCGAACCCGGCCCCACCACCACCGCCGCCGGTGCCGAGCCGTCGTCCCATCTGCGACAACTGCACGCTGCCGTAGGTGATGAGGACGACCTCGGCGGCGCCGGACTCGATGGCGTAGGCGGCGTGCTCGACCAGAACTTCGAAGGAGGCGCCGCCGGCGTTCGTCTCGTCGTAGTAGGTCGGGTGCAGCCCCAGGTACTCGGCCACCCCGACGGCGTACATGGGGAAGAAGCCGGTGCTGGCGAAACCGTCGACGTCGGCCAGGGTGAGCCCGGCGTCGGCCAGGGCCCGGTCGGCGGCCTGGCCGTGGACGGCGTGCTCGGTCATGTCGGGCAGCTTGGGGTAATCGGAGGTGGCCGCACCGACGATGACGGCGCGCCGGCCCTTGCTGCTCATGGAAGTCTTCCCTTCGTCGTGGCCGTCGGTCGGAACCGCGGGAGGGCGAGCTCGGGTCCCATGTCCTCCCAGACGACCTCGACGCACATCCCGATGGACACGTCGGCGGGGTCGATATCTATCAGGTTGGACACGATCCTGGCCCCGTCGCCCCCGTCGAGCTCGACGGCGATCACGACGTAGGGGATGCGGTCGGCCAGAGACGCAATGAAGGCTTGGCGCACCACCGTGTAGGTGAAGACCGACCCGGTCCCCGCCACATCGGACCACTCCGACGCCGTCGATCGACACACGGGGCAGATCGGACCGGGCGGGTGCCGGGTCGTGGCGCAGGCCGTGCACCGCTGGACGACCAACCGGTGGTGGGCGGCCGCCTCCCACCAGCCGTTCGTCTCGGCGTTGACCGACGGGACCGGCATCTCGTCGGGGAACCAGCGCCCGCTCATGGCCGGGTACTCATGGCCGGGCACTCATGGCCGGGGGGCACTCACCGTCGTCATGTCACCGTCGTCCGAGGACGAGCGCGC
>PKWD01000176.1 GCA_003131945.1 Acidimicrobiaceae bacterium | reverse complement strand
ACCTGGTGGCAGATGCCGGTGCCCGGGGGGACGACCCGGAACCCGTCGAAGGCCTGCTGCGCCCAACGCAGCAACTCGTAGCGTTCGATGTTGCGCTGGTATTCGATCGCCACGTTGGTGGCGAACGACGATGCCTGGCCCGAGGACTCGGCGATGACCGAGTGGTCGATCACGAGCTCCACCGGTACGAGAGGATTGATCCGCCCGGCGGCGCCTCCCATGGACAGCAGCGCGTCCCGCATGGCGGCCAGGTCGACCACGGCCGGGACCCCGGTGAAGTCCTGCAACAGGATCCTCTCGGGGGTGAAGGCGATCTCGGTGGTGGCCTCGGCGCCTCCGCTCTGGCGCGACGCCCAACTAGCCACGGCTTCGATGTCGGCGGCGTGGACGTGGCGGCCGTCCTCGTGGCGCAGCAGGTTCTCGAGGACGATCTTCATCGAATACGGGAGCCGGGCCACGTCGAAGGCGCCGTCGAGCGCTCCCAGGCGGTGGACGGCGAAGCTCCGGTCGCCGACGGCGAGAGTGGAGCGGGTGCTGAAGCTGTCGAGGGAGGAGGATCCGGGGGCCATGGGTCCATTCTGCCGCAGCCCGGGGTGGAGCGGTCGGGCGCTCTCGCTAAGGTCGGCCCCATGGAGCCGTGCTCGGAGTGCGGGTACTCGTACAGCAGCCTCCGGCGTGCCGACATAGGGCCTGCCCTGCGGTCCCGGGCACAACGCTTCGGCGAGGTCCTCGACGGAGTGGACGAGGTCTCTCTGCGGGCGCACCCCCGGGCCGATGTCTGGTCGGCCCTCGAGTACGCCTGTCATGCCCGTGACGTGCTCCGGGTGCAGAGGGGCCGGGTCCTCCAGGCCTGCACCGAGGATCGGCCCGACTTCGCTTCCATGCGGCGCCAGGAGCGGGTGCTCGAGGAGGCCTACAACGCCCAGGAGAGAACGGTCGTCGCCGGGGAGATCACCGCCGCCGCCGACGCCATGGCCCGGACGCTCGACGAGTTGGACGATGCCCGGTGGCATCGCACCGGCGTCTACCACTGGCCCACGACCGAGGTGCGGACCGTGGACTGGATCGGACGGCACACCGTGCACGAGTTGGTCCACCACCTTCGAGACATCGACCGGCTCCTCGACGCGACGACAGAGATCGGGACAACACCGATCGGGACGACAGAGATCGGGACAACACAGAAGGGACCACGCAGATGAACACGCGCACACTGGGCCAGGGGCTCGTCGTATCGGCCGAGGGCCTCGGATGCATGGGGATGAGCCAGTCCTACGGGCCGGCCGACGACACCGAATCGATGGCCACCATTCACCGGGCACTCGACCTGGGAGTCACGTTCCTCGACACGGCCGACATGTATGGGCCGTTCGTGAACGAGCAACTGGTGGGCAAGTCGATCGCGGCGCGCCGGGGCGAAGTCGTGCTGGCCACCAAGTTCGGCAACGAGCGCAGTGCCGACGGGTCCTTCATCGGTGTCAACGGGAAACCCGACTACGTGCGCAAAGCCTGTGACGCCTCGCTCGAGCGTCTGGGGGTCGATGTCATAGACCTCTACTACCAGCACCGGGTGGACACGACCGTCGCCGTGGAGGAGACCTGGGGGGCGATGAGCGAGCTCGTCGCCGCCGGCAAGGTCCGTCATCTCGGCATCTCCGAGGCGGCGCCGGCCACCATCCGCCGGGCCCACGCCGTGCACCCGGTGACCGCCCTGCAGAGCGAGTACTCGCTGTTCACCCGGGAGCCCGAAGACGAGATCCTGGCCACCGTGCGGGAGCTCGGGATCGGCTTCGTCCCTTACAGCCCCCTCGGCCGCGGTTTTCTGTCGGGGACGATCACCAGCCCCGACCAGTTCGCCACGGCGGACTTCCGGCGGTTCTCACCGAGATTCCAAGGCGAGAACTTCGGCCGCAACCTCGCTGTGGTGGACAAGGTGGCCGAGCTGGCCGGTGCGTTGGGGGTCACGTCGTCCCAGCTGGCCCTGGCCTGGGTCCTGGCCCAGGGCGACGACATCGTGCCCATCCCGGGGACCAAGAGACGCGCCTACCTCGAAGAGAACATCGCCGCCGCCGACATAAAGCTCTCGGCCGACGACCTCGCCGCTATCGATGAGGTCGCCCCCAAGGGCGTGGCCACCGGCAACCGTTATCCCGACGAGCACATGGCCCGGGTGAACGTCTGACCGATGGCGCTGTCGGTCACTACCGACCGAGCCGATGGCGCGTCCCCCTCCGAGTCGGGTCCCCCCGGGCGGGCGGACTCCTGACAGGGTTGACTCACGCGCTGTAGGTTGCCCGGCAGCAACGTCGGACGATCGACCGGGGAGGCAGGCGCGGTGGCTCACGAAGTGCGCGGCGTCGTCGCCAGGGCCAAGGGTGCACCGGTGGCCATCGAGACCGTTCTCGTCCCCGACCCGGGCCCGGGCGAGGCCCTGGTGCGCGTGCAGGCGTGCGGCGTCTGCCACACCGACCTCTACACCGCCTCCGGTGTCGACCCCTCCGGCTACGCGCCGACGGTGCTCGGCCACGAGGGCGC
>PKWD01000458.1 GCA_003131945.1 Acidimicrobiaceae bacterium | reverse complement strand
TCATCCGGATGGCCGTGGTGCCTTCGGTCATGCTGCTCATCGGCAAGACCAATTGGTGGTTCCCGAAATCCCTCGACCGCATCCTGCCGCACATCGGGTTAGAGCAAGCCGAAGCGGGTCCCGAAAGCACCGGCGGAATCGAAGGAGCTCAGGGGAAACCGGGGGCGGTGAACGGGGTGCCGGTCATCGAGCGGTCGTCTTCCACTCCCGCTCGTACATCACCCAGATGAGCCGTCGACCCTCCTCGCCCGGAGCTTCGGGCTCGTGGTCCTCGGACCCCACCATCCGGTAACCGAGCCGGGCCGGCACCGCCGCGCTGGCAAGATTGGCGGCGTCGCAGTGGATCTCCATGCGGCGGATGCCGGGCATGGCCAAGCCGGCGTCGGTGAGGGCGCGCGCCGCCGCCGTGGCGATGCCGCGTCGGGTGTAATCGGCGTGGACCCAGTAGCCGATCTCGAGGGCGCCGGGGCCGATCCGGCGATGGAGTCCGAGGGCACCGACCAGCCGGCCGCTCGACACGAAGATGCCGTACCCATAGTCACCGTCCGGCGACCACGACCATGCCGGTCCCGACATCCGCAACCGCTGGGCCTCGAGCGAGACCCCCTCGGGGGTAGCCCACGGCATCCACGGCCGCAGGTGTTCGAGACTCTCGTGGGCGGCCACCGATACCGCCGGCGCGTCGCCCACCGTCATACGGCGCAGGACGTACCCGGGGATGTCGATCCGTTCCGGAGGAACGGCACGGCGNNGTACGGCGGGTGGACTTGCGCAGGATCAAGTCGGCAACCCCTGGACCGATCGCAGCCCCTCGAGGCGGAGCTCGGAAAAGGCGCCGCATTCGACCGAAGAACGCGTAATCACCACGGCTTGACCGTCGGCTGTGGCGCTCTCGGCCACAAAACCGTGCAGCACCACCCGGACCACCGTAGGAGCCGGATAGTCACCGTCGCGCCCCCATGTCACCACGGCCGCCCCGCCAGCAACGGCTCCCGTCATTCGCAGTGTGTCGCGTCGTACCGGGCCGTAGCCGTCTCCGGCGTCATCGACGCACGTACCGGCGGCGTCGCCCTGGTCCGTGGGCCAACAGTGAAGGGCCAGACGTCTCGGCGCATGGTCGAGACCGAGGATGGCGGTGTGTGCGGTGGCGCCCCGATGGTCGGGTCCCTCGCTGTCGGCGACGTCGGTGTCGGGACCAACTCCGGTGTCGCTGGCGAGGTCGGCGTCGGTGTCGAAACGACAGTGGTCGCCACGGCCGATCCACCCGTCATCGAGGGGCACGATCGATCCGGCCCGTACGAGGACGGGGATACGACCGGCGGGCGCTTCGAGGCGCGCCACCGTTCCTCCCGGGGCGCCGCCTCCGTCGATCGCCCACAAACTGCGCCAATCACCGGCGGGTAGCGCCACGGCCCTCTCGATGGTTCCGGCGACCGTGACCGGTGCCACCAGCAGCGAGTTGCCGAGAAGGAAGGCGTCGTCGGTGTCGGCCTTCGCATCGTCACCGGCGACGGGTCCCGCGGCGGGGGGAGGCTCGACAGGCTGACCGGCGACACCGTCCGGACCCGGCCACCACAACGGGCGGACCAGGGGTGCTCCGCTGGCCGAGGCTTCGTGAGCCAGGGTGTACAGATAGGGCAGGAGGCGGTACCGCAAGCGCAGCCAGGCGACGATGATGCTGCGGGTGGGCTCCTCGAAGCGCCATGGCTCGCGCGCCGGTGCTCCGAGCACGGAGTGGGTCCGGCAATACGGCAGCAGCACGCTCATCTGCAGCCACCGCGTATAGAGCTCGTCATGGGGCACGCCGCTGAAGCCGCCGATGTCCGGACCCGAATAGGGCACACCGGATAACCCGAGGCCGATCACGGTGGCCATCTGCTGGCGCATCGAGACCCACGTACTGGCCACGTCGCCCGTCCAGTTCCAGGCCCAGCGTTGCATCCCGGCCCAACCGGAGCGCGACACGATGAACGGTCGGTGTTCGGGGCGTGCTCGGGCCAGACCTTCATACCCGGTCCGGTTCATCAGAAGTCCGTAGAGGTTGTGGCCTTCGCCGTGGTCGCCGCCGCGTCCGTCGAAGTCATGACGCGTCGACAAGGGCAGCGAAGGATCACCCAGCAGTGAGATGGACGTGGGCTCGTTCATGTCGTGCCAGATGCCGGCGATCCCGGCGTCGGTGAGAACACGGTACTTCTCGGCCCACCAGGCCCTCGCTCCGGGATCAGTGAAGTCCGGGAACGCCACCCGCCCGGGCCACACGACACCCTCGGCGCGACGGCCGGTGTCATCGAGGCAGAAGCGCCGGTCGTCCAGACCTTGCCGGTACAAGTCGTAGCCGGCGTCCACCTTCACACCGGGGTCGACGATCGTCACCAGGCGCACGCCGGACGCCGACAACTCCGACGCCAGCGCGGCGGGGTCGGGGAATCGTGACCGGTCGAAGGTGAAGACCCGGTAACCGTCCATGTAATCGATGTCGAGGTGCACGGCGCTCAGGGGCAGGCCGAGGGTCCGGTAGCCGCCGACGATGCCGCGCACGTCCTGCTCGGTCTTGTATCCCCACCGGCTCTGGTGGTACCCGAGCGCCCACCGCGGCGGCAATGCCGGGCGCCCGGTGAGCTGCGTGTAGCGGTCGAGCAGGTGAGGAACGTCTCCGACGATGACGTAGTGCCTCATGACGCCGCCGGCGAAGCCCACCGACGCCGTGCCGGCAGCGCCGCGCGCCATCCTCGATTCGCCACCCTGGCCGGTTGGGCCGGTTGGGCCGGTATCGCCGAAAGAGAAGGAGCCTCGCGTCGAGTTCTCGTAGAAGGTGAGGGTGTTCCCGTCGTCGTGGGTGGCGACGACCACGGGGATCCCCAGGTACAGAGGCCCCTGACCCGAGGTCCACGAGCCACCGGCGTCGGTGTTCCACAAGGCGAAGCGCCCGCCGCGCAGATCGACGCCGGCCGACTGCTCGCCGAGCCCACTGAAACGCTCGCCCGGTCGCATGCCGTGGCGCAGCTCCCATGTGGCCCCGCGGCGGACCGGGGGGGCCTCGGTCCGAAGCACGATCCCGTCGGGCCGCCGCATCCGCACCGATCCTTCCCCGTCGACAGAGACGGCGAGGTCTGCGGTGCGTAGGACGAGCCCGCCGCCGGCCAGCGGGCGGGTGACGACGTCGGGGCTGGGCCAGGGCGCCTCGTCGGCCATGGCATACGGGACCGGTAGCAGTCCCGGTCCCCACGACATGCGCACGACGTCGGTGGCGAGGAAGCAGACCTCGAGCTCGGCCCTCTCGAACACCAGACGGGCTCCCGCGGCGTCGAGCACCGTCTCGAGCAGACGACCCGGCATCTGCCCGACGCCGACAGTGCGCCGGCCGAGGGAATGGCGCCAGGCGACGACCTGGCGACGGGCGGAGTTGGCCGCCACCAGTCCCATGGTACGAAGGCCCAGTTCGGTCACCGTCCGGGCGACCAGCCTTACCCGGGCAAGAGCCCGGCGGTACGAGAGCTGGAGGTCGGCCATGGCGTCGAGGCTATGTGGCCGGACCCGTCGGTGGCGCCCATGGCCACGTCCCATGAAGACTGGTCGCTCCAGGGAGGCAAACGATGCGCACACGACTCACAGAAATGCTCGACATCGAGCACCCCGTCATGCTGGCCGGCATGGGCGGAGTGTCGTACCACAGCCTTGTCGCCGCCGTATCCGAAGCCGGGGGTTTCGGGTGCCTGGGCGCGTCCACCATGTCCACCAAAGGCATGGTCGAGGAGATGCGCCGGGTGCGCGAGCTCACTTCCAAGCCCTTCGGTGTGGACCTCCTCACCGCCATGGGGGGAGATATGGCCGAGCAGGTGGAGAAGATCATCGAAGGCGGCGCCTCGGTATTCGTGGCCGGGCTCGGCGTACCCACCGAGGTGGTGGAGCAGTGCCACCGCCACGGTCTTCTGGTCATCAACATGTGCGGCCGGGTCGACCATGCCCGGCGCGCCGTCGATGCCGGATGCGACATCGTCGTGGCCCAGGGCACCGAAGCCGGCGGTCACACGGGCTTGATCGCCACCATGCCACTGGTCCCCCAGATCGTGGACGCGGTGGGCGACCGGGTGCCGGTGGTGGCCGCCGGCGGCATTGTCGACGGACGCGGTCTGGCCGCCGCCCTGACCCTCGGAGCGGACGGCGTGTGGGTGGGGACCCGCTTCATCGCCACGCCCGAAGCCCGGGCGGTGCTCGGGTACAAAGACGCCCTCCTGACCACCGCCGAGGACGGCACCACCATCAGCCGGGCGTACTCGGGTAAGACCATGCGGGTGGTCCGCAACACCTATACGACGTACTACGACGAGCACGCTGAGGAGCTCGAACGGTTCCCCGCTCAACTCGGGCGCTCCATGGCGGAAAAGGCGTTCCACCTCGGTGGCGACGAGAACACCGTCGAGGTGGATCCCACCCGAGAGTGCTACCCCGCCGGCCAGGGGGTGGGCGCCATCCACGAGCTCATGCCGGCGGCCGACCTCGTCCGCCGGTTCGTCAACGATGCCGGCGACGCCCTGACCCGGGCCGCCGCCGTGACGGCCGGTGCCTGACGCTTACATCCCCGAGAGTGGTGCAGGCCCTGCACTAGCCTCAGGCCCGGTCGCCATGCGTGTCCCTGCACTTACCCCTCGGGCGGGCCGGGGCCGGGCCGAGAGGTCCCCCGACCCCCGCCGCACCAGCAGCGTTTCCTGGTGCACGCGCGGAGGCGACGCCAGTCGACGGGCCGTCGCCATGGTGCCGAGCAAGCTCATCCTCGACGGCCGCCGGCTGCGTTACGCGGTGTCCGACAATGAAGAGGCCTTCGGTCCCGAGGGACCGGGCAGCCCTCCGATCTGGGCCGTCAACCTCCACGGTTACTTTGCCGGCGGTGGCATGTACTGGCGGGAGAGCATGCACCTGGCCGAGACGTTCGGATGGCGAGTCATCAATCCCAATCTGCCTGGATTCGCCGGCAGCGACCCCCTGCCATGGGAACAGGTTTCGATCCGGGGACTGACGAACGAGATCATCCGACTCCTCGATCATCTCGGAGTCGAGCAGGTCGTTCTTCTCGGCCATTCCATGGGCGGGGCCGTCGCCGTGCAGTTCGCCGACCTCCACCCTGAGCGCGCCCTCGGGATCGTCTACCGCGACGGGGCGGCCACACCCGAGTGGAAGCACCGTCGCAGCATGCTCGTGACATTGCTTTCCCCTGTCGTGCCCGACATCGCCGGAGTGGCCGACCTCATGATGGCGGTCATGCTCGACACCCCCGGCTTCCTGATCGGCCGACGGCTACCGTCGACATTGCGCGGCTTGTGGCCTGACGCCAGTCGCAACCTGCGCACCATGGGACGGTCACTTCCGGTGGGCTCCATGATCATGACCATCGACCTGCGCGACGAGGTGAAACATGTCGTCGACAAGGCGGTCCCGATCCTGCCGGTGTGGGGCTGCTTCGACCGGATCGTGAACGCGGCGACCGCCCACGAGTTCTCCGAGCTCGTCCACCGGGACGTGGTCTGGGTGCCCGGTGGACATTCGTGGATGCTGCCGCGACCTCAGGCCCAGGCCGACATTCTCCGGTACCTGGGACACGGCCGGACATTCATGGACGATGTCATGAGCCGACGAGGGACTCTGACCGGAGCCGAGGCGGTCCGCCAACCGGCGGTGGTGTCGATAACGCGTTGAGCCACTGGATGGCCGCAATTGAACGATGAACGACCCGCATGCGGATGACGTGCATCGTTGGTGGCATCTCTCAGAACCTTCAGCCGAGCTGCGTACCGCTCAGACAGACGCGTGGATTCGAATCCCTGGCGTCGTCATCGACCTGGGTTGGGGGCTTGGCACCGAAATCGCTCACTTGGCGACCGCAGGCTGGCGGGGACGGGGGATCGACTTGTCCCCCGTCGCCGTTGGCCAGCTTCGAAGGGCCGTCCGAGCTGATGCATGGTCTACCTCGGCGGCTACAGGGCGCCAACGACCTTGAAGTCCTGGTTGACGAAGACGTGGTGCGGCCAGTTGACGCCGATGTAGTGGACGTTGTACTCGCCGTGATGGTCGTGCCGCTGTGACGCCCGAGCATCTAGGAGGATTCGTTCATGCATCGATCCCTGGAGGCGAATCTCCGGTATCTCCAGTGTCCTAAGAACAGGATCTCTCGCGTCTCGGTGGTGGGAATCGAAGGGCCTCCCCTAAGCTACGGGCGCCCGGGGCGATTGGCACCCGGCCCTACCGCCATCGCCCCCAGGACCGAGCAAGGGCCCAAGACCGAGACAGCGCCGTAACCGAACTGTCGTGACAGAGGGAGCCAGATATGCGATGGGAGATCGAGGACACTCCCGAACGGACGGCGTTTCGAGCCGAGTTCCGCACCTGGCTCCGAGACGCACTCCCGGCCACATGGATGGAACTGGTCGATGCGGGAGACGACGCCGCCCAGGAACGGTTGAAAGCCGACAGTGGCTTCAACCCGTTCGTGTGGCAAGGAACGATCGGACGTAGCCCCTATGCGGCGCCGCTGTGGCCCAAGGAGTACGGAGGATTGTCGGGCGAGACGTGGATGCAACAGGTGATCCGGTCCGAGCTCGTCCGTTACCGACTTCCCACGGTGTCGATCAACGTCCTCGGCGTGGGCCTGGCCGGGCCCACAATCATCGAACACGGTACCGAAGCGCAGAAGGAGCGCTACCTGCGCAAGATCCTCTCGGCCGAGGAGATCTGGTGCCAACTTTTCTCCGAACCCGGTTCGGGCTCGGACCTGGCGTCGCTGTCGACGCGGGCCGTGCGCGACGGC